>JAHIVV010000062.1 GCA_018816525.1 Elusimicrobiota bacterium | reverse complement strand
GTTTACGTGAAGCCAACAGTGATGAAGTGGATGGCCTGCGCCGGGAAACAGAACAGCTCAAAGAGTTAGTTGGGGATATGACATTGCAGCTGCACCTTTTAAAAAAAAGTGTAGTGGGGTAAAAGCGGGGTGGCCTAGGAATATGGCCCCCCTGGTACGGGAAAGACTTCGCTGGCAAAAGCTACTGCCGGGGAACTTAATGCCAGTTACTTTGAAATCCCAATTGATGTTGTAGTAGGTTTTCCCGGTGAAGCTGAAAAAAGGATAGAAGAAATCTTTTTCAAAGCGAAAAATGACAGGTCGGTAGTATTTCTTGATGAAGCCGATGTTCTGTTAAAACGCGAAATAGGAATATCATCGGTGATGAATCGCGTTAAAGGCAAGCTTTTACAGGTTATGAGTAATGTTTTTGCTGAAAATATTCCCATGATTCTCATCGGTGCGACGAACAAACCTTGGGATATTGACTCGGCATTCCTTCGGCCCGGTAGATTTGACATGGCCTGCGAGGTTACTCTTCCGGATAAAGCCACTGTCTATCAGTTATTGCGGATAAAAAATCACAATAGGCAGTCCGTGCTTGACCTAAGTGAGGCTGATTACCAGGAATTAGCAGAGCTTATGGCTCAAAAGCATTACTCCGGGGCAGATGTTGAGGCTGTGTTGAATAATGTTGCGCTGGAGGCCTATAAGTGCTGCAACCAGTATGCCATACAGGCCAGAAAATAGTCAAGCACAACTATATTCGCCAAATTGAAGTCACCAGTTCGTCCACAGACAATTTGTACTTGAAATCGCTTGAAGAGTGGGTGCTTACCGGAATGTTGAAGTAGGAAAGATAGGGGCTATCGGCTTTCTGCTGGTAGCCCCTGTTTTTATTGATAAAATTCAGTAAAATAAGTATAATCACTTATAATGCCAAATCAAAACCCAGAGCAAATTGCTCGTGATAGAATCGATATTTTGCTCTCAAAATCTGGCTGGAAAGTGCAAGAAAAAGATGCTATTGATTTCAGTGAAGGCATTGGAATAGCAATAAAAGAATATACTACCGATATTGGACCCGCCGATTATGTTTTATTCGTTGAACAAAAACCCGTAGGAATAATAGAAGCTAAAAGAGAAGAAGAAGGCCATCGTTTAACTGTCCATGAAGATCAGGCAGAGGCATATGCAAAAGCCAAGTTAAAATATATAAATAACTCTCCATTAAATTATATATATGAAAGCACGGGCGAAATTACTCGTTTTACTGATATGCGAGATCCTAAACCCTGCTCCCGCCAAGTATTTTCCTTTCATAAACCAGAAACGTTAAAAGAATGGTTGACTTATCAAAAAACATTAAGAGCAAGACTGAATGACATTCCCGCGCTAAATAAAAAAGGGCTTCGTGATTGCCAGATAATCGCAATCGAAAACCTTGATAAATCATTTAAAGAAAGCCGTCCTCGTGCACTTATACAAATGGCAACCGGGAGCGGAAAAACGTTCACCGCAATCACTTCAATATACCGCCTGCTCAAATTTGCAAAAGCAAAAAGAGTCCTTTTCCTTGTTGATACAAGAAACCTGGGTAAACAAGCCGAACAGGAATTCATGGCCTATACCCCTACAGATGACAATCGTAAATTCACGGAATTGTATAATGTCCAACGTTTAACTTCAAAGTATGTTTCAAAGGATTCCCAGGTCTGTATAAGCACTATTCAACGCCTTTATTCCATCTTAAAAGATGAAGATTTAGATGAATCGGCAGAAACCACCAATCCTAATGAGATGATCCAACCTCGCGAACCAATGCCAGTAGTTTATAACGAAAAAATCCCTCTAGAATTCTTTGATTTTATTGTTATAGATGAATGCCATCGTTCAATTTATAATTTATGGAAGCAAATCCTTGATTATTTTGATGCTTTTCTTATAGGCCTTACTGCCACACCGGACAAACGGACTTTCGGATTTTTTAATGAAAATATTGTCAGTGAATATTCTCACGAACGTGCAGTTGCAGACGGGGTAAATGTTGGGTATGACGTATTTACAATTGAAACAGAAATCACAAAACAAGGTGCAAAAATAGCTGCTAAAGAATATATCGATTTACGGGAGAGGCTAACCCGTAAAAAACGCTGGGAACAATTAGAAGATGAATTGGAATACAAAGGCAAGCAGTTGGATAAAGATGTGGTCAATCCCAGCCAGATACGTAATATTATTAAAGCGTTTAAGGACAAGCTTCCTGATATATTTCCAGAGAGAACGGAAGTCCCAAAAACCCTCATATTTGCCAAGACCGACAGCCACGCAAACGATATTGTAGAAATGGTCCGTGAAGTATTTGCGGAAGGAAACAGTTTCTGTAAAAAGATTACCTATCAGTCCGAAGAAGATTCAGACTCTCTTCTTGCTCAGTTTAGAAACTCCTACTATCCCCGCATTGCAGTTACTGTAGATATGATAGCTACCGGTACTGACGTTAAGCCATTGGAATGCCTGTTCTTTATGCGGGATGTGCGGTCGCTCAATTATTTTGAACAAATGAAAGGCCGTGGTACCAGGACATTCGCTGGTGATGACCTAAAAAAAGTTACTCCATCCGCAAAAACTGAAAAAACTCATTTTGTTATCGTGGATGCAATCGGTGTTACAAAGTCACTTAAAACTGATAGCCGGCCTTTAGAACGTAAACCTGCCGTGCCACTAAAAGATTTATTAAATGCGGTTTTAATGGGCGCCGGGGATGAAGATACTTTGCTTTCCGTAGCCAATAGGCTTTCCCGTCTTGATAGGCAAATCCAGGAAGAACAACGGCAAAAAATAACAAAATTATCTGGCGGTTTTTCTCTTAAGGCTATAGTCAATAATCTATTAGATGCCTGCAATCCTGATATAATCGAATCAAAAACAAAAGAAATAAACTCTGAAACGTATATGCCCCAAGAGGAAGCAGAAAAAAAAGCAAAAGAACAACTTGTTAAACGAGCAACTAAAGCATTTAATGGCAAATTAAATGAGTTTCTCGAGAACACCCGCAAATCCCTTGAACAGATTATAGATATAGTAAATATTGACCATGTGACTTTTACTGGATGGGATACACAGGCAAAAGAACAAGCACAAAGCTTAGTCCAGGAATTCAAAGAGTTTCTTGAAAAAAACAAGGACGAAATACAGGCACTTTCAATTTTCTATAACCAACCTCATCGTCGTCGTGAAATAACATATAAAATGATTAAGGATATTTTTGAAATATTAAAAGAACAGAAACCACAACTATCCCTTTTTCGGGTTTGGGATGCTTGCACACACATTGAAAATGTAAAAACAGACAGCCCTAAAAGCGAATTAATCGCTATGGTGAGTTTGATACGCAAATTTGTCAGTATTGACAAGGAAATAAGCAGTTACGACACTGTGGTTAATAGGAACTTCCGCGATTGGGTAGTCCTCGCGCAATCAGGCCATAAGCACTTCACGGAAGAGCAGATGAACTGGCTTCATATGATTCGGGACCACATTGCCTCGTCTTTTCATATTGAAAAGGATGATTTTTCGCTCTCCCCGTTCGGTGAAACAGGCGGGCTTGGTAAAATGCATGAGGTTTTTGGTAACGAAGCAGATAATCTAATCAATGAAATGAATGAAGTTCTGGTGGCGTGATGTCTCAAAGTATATTAAATGTACCATTCGAAGATATCTATAGAACTACAAGTGGTGGGACCCCAAGCAGATCACATCAGGAATACTACGCTGGGAACATTCCCTGGCTTAAATCCGGCGAGCTGGAAGATAATATAATTTTTGACACACAAGAAAAAATAACACAAAAGGCAATAGATAATTCAAGTGCAAAACTATTTCCCAAGGGAACATTGTTAATTGCCTTGTACGGAGCGACAATTGGAAAACTCGGTATATTGGGAATCAATGCAACAACGAACCAGGCAATTTGTGCTATCTTTGAGAATAATTTAATCGTATCAAAATATACTTACTATTATTTGTTTTTCAAAAGACAAAAGTTTATTTCTATTGGCTTCGGAGGAGCTCAGCCAAATATTAGCCAGGATATAGTAAGAAAACAATTATTTCCCCTAATAGCTTTTGAAGAACAAAAACAAATTGTCTCCACCATTGATCAGCTTTTTTCTGACCTTGATAACGCCGTTGAAAACCTCAAAAAGGTTCGCGAACAATTAAAAATATATCGCCAATCAGTCCTGAAATATGCCTTTGAAGGAAAATTGCTTTCCATTGAACAACCATTAACTAAAAGATTAGGTGACCTCACTGAACTTATAACAAAAGGTGCTTCGCCGCGATGGCAAGGAATTAAATATGTGAGTGATGCATCGCAGGTCTTATTTATTACAAGTGAAAATGTGCAAGTCTATAATCTAGACATCAGTGAACCAAAATATGTTGAAGTGAAAATCAACGACAAACAAAAGCGAAGCATTCTCAAAAAAGGAGATGTTTTATTGAATATCGTTGGTGCTTCAATCGGGAGATCAACCGTATATAATGAAAATATTATAGCTAACATTAACCAGGCGGTTGCCTTAATAAGATGTAAAGTTGAACTTAATAATCAATATTTGACTTATTTCCTGAATTCAGGAATGGCTTGGCACTTTTATGATTCAAAGAAAGTAGATGTTGCTCGGGCGAATTTGAGCTTAACGGATGTTGCGAATATCCCTATCCCTTTTTATGAAACAAAAATACAAAATGAAATCGTTTCAGAGATAGAAAAACGATTTTCTATTTGTGATAAGTTAGAAACAACAATCGACGAAAATATACAGAAATCCGGTGTCTTGCGTCAGAGCATCCTCAAACAAGCTTTTGAAGGCAAATTGACAGAACACTGGCGCAGGGAACACCAAGACCTTATCACAGGTGAAAACTCAGCAGAAGCATTGCTTGCAAAAATCAAAGCTGAAAAAGAAACATTAAAAAAGCAAAAAGGAAAATAAAATGACTAGTGAGTTGATTTCAAAAGTATGGTCCTATAGCGGGGTATTAAGGGATGATGGTGTCGGCTACGGTGACTACCTTGAACAATTAACTTACCTGTTATTCCTGAAAATGGCGGATGAATATACCAAACCCCCGTACAATAGGAAAATTGATATACCAAAAGAATATCGCTGGGATACCCTAGTAAGCAAAAACGGTGCGGAATTGGAAACCCACTATGTAAAACTCCTCCGTGACTTAGGCCGGGAAAGCGGTATGCTTGGCAAGATATTCACCAAATCCCAGAACAAGATACAAGACCCGGCAAAACTATACCGGCTGGTTCAACTGATTGACCAGGAATCCTGGGTTAAATTAGGAGCCGATGTCAAAGGTGACATTTATGAAGGGCTTCTTGAAAAGAACGCAGAAGATACCAAGAGCGGTGCCGGCCAGTACTTTACTCCCCGAGCCCTGATAAAAGCCATAGTTGACTGTATTCGCCCAAAGCCTGAAAATACCATAGCAGACCCTGCCTGCGGTACAGGCGGCTTCTTCCTTGCGGCATATGATTACATAACGAATAAAAACAACTACCAGCTTAACAAAGACCAGCTGGAATTCCTTAAATATAAGACCTTTAAGGGCTGGGAGATTGTACAAAACACATCACGGCTGTGCCTGATGAACTTGTTTTTGCATAATATAGGGGATTTGGATAATGTCCCGCCTGTTGAGCGTGGGGATTCATTGATTGCTGACAGTGGCTTAAGGTTTGATTACGTACTTACAAATCCACCTTTTGGGAAGAAAAGCAGTATGACTTTCACTACCGATGAAGGTGACGAAGAAACCGAAGACCTGGAGTATAACCGCCAGGACTTCTGGGCAACAACCTCAAACAAACAGCTCAATTTTGTCCAGCATATTCATACAATGCTGAAGACTAATGGTAAGTCTGCTATTGTATTGCCGGATAATGTCCTGTTTGAAGGTGGTGCCGGAGAGACTGTCCGCAAGAAACTGCTTGAAACAACGAATCTGCATACTATCCTGCGCCTTCCAACGGGGGTTTTCTATAAGCAGGGCGTAAAAGCTAACGTCATTTTCTTTGATAACCGGCCTGCAAGTAAGGATGTCCAAACAAAAGAAGTGTGGATTTATGATTTTCGTACTAACAACCATTTCACTCTTAAGAAAGACCCGCTGAAATACGAAGACTTAAAAGAATTTATAGAGTGCTATAATCCCGGGAATCCAAACAAACGTAAGGAAACTTACTCCGAAAAGGAACCGGAAGGCCGTTTTCGTAAGTTTAGTTATGAACAGATAGTCGCCCGCGACAAAACCAGTCTTGACATATTCTGGGTTAAAGATAAAAGCCTGACTGACATGGACAACCTGCCTGACCCGGACATCCTTGCCGCTGAAATTATTGAAAACATAGAAGCAGGCCTGGAAAGCTTTAAGGGAATTATTAAAACTCTCAAGATTTAATACAAAATAGACAAATCACAAACAGAAATTACCCTATCCCCCCGATTATTTAGCGATGGTGTCATTAAAGCAGGTATAGGAGTTGTATATGGTCCGGTCTTCTGATAGAATTAAGTAACTACGGAGGATTGAGATGACAAATGGCACAGGCAGGAAAAAATTAAGCGTTGAAGAGAAGTGG
>JAHIVV010000061.1 GCA_018816525.1 Elusimicrobiota bacterium | reverse complement strand
CAATACACAAAAAGCAAGGGTGACAGTTCCTCTGGAAGAATTCGCAATAGCTTCTGACGAACAATATGATGTAATAGATTTATTAACAGGAAAAATATATACATGGCAGGGAAGGGACAATATGGTTATTCTTGACCCGCAAAATGAGCCTGCTGTTGTTTTTAAATTAGAAAAATTATAAAGGAACTATACCCCATACCCTCCCAAGCGGGCAACATGGGGTATTGGCGAGGAAACAATGAAAGCTTTAATTTTATGCGCGGGTTACGCAACACGCCTTTACCCGCTTACAATGAACCAGCCGAAACAATTGTTATCTATTGCAGACAGGCCAATGTTGGACTATACAATAGATAACCTCAACCAGATTGATGAAATTGATGAAATATACATGGTAACGAATCAGAAATTTTATCAGACTTTTGTAGGCTGGAGCAAAAAAGTAAAAACCAAAAAGAAAATGACCGTCTTCAACGATGGGACAAGTTCGGACGGAACCAAGCTCGGGGCGATAGGTGATATGAAGTTTGTTATCGACAACGCAAAAGTTAATGATGATTTGCTTGTTCTTGCGGGGGACAACCTATTCCAATTAGACCTGAAAAAGTTTATTAGCTTTTTTAAAGAGAAAGCAACAAATTCAATTTGTTTAAAAGACGTCGGCCTAAAAGATTTGATATCGAAGTACAGCGAAGTTGAACTTGATAAAGATCAAAAAGTTATTAATTTCACTGAAAAACCTACGAATCCAAAAACTACCCTAGCTGCAGTTTGCATTTACTTATTTGCAAAAAATAAGATCCAGCTGGTTAACAAGTATATGTCAGAAGGTAATAACCCTGACCAGCCCGGCAGGTATATCCAATGGCTGCACAAAGCTGATAAAGTTTATGGGTTTGTTTTTTATGATAAGTGGTATGATATAGGTGATTTAAACCAATATAAAGAAGCAGATGAGGATTATAAGGCAATGAGAGGAAATAAATGAAGGTAACAATGTTTGCTAAGGAGTACCCTCCTTATATATATGGGGGTGCCGGCGTGCATTTACGTTATTTATCGCAGGAACTTAGCAAAATAATGGATGTTGAAATCAGGTGTTTTGGGGACCAGGATATAACCGGTAACCCAAAAGTAAGAGGGTTTAAATCCTTGGGCTTGCGATCAAAAACTGATCCAAAATTCAATGCTGTTTATGATACTATGACTACCAACCTTTCTATGGTTGCTGATGGAATAGATTCGGATGTTGTTCATACTCATACCTGGTACGGCCATTATGCCGGATTTTTAGCCAAGAAGCTTTATAATTTGCCGTTTGTTGCAACTTGCCATAGCCTAGAACCCCTGCGGCCCTGGAAAGAAGATCAGCTTGGCAGAGGTTATCACTTAAGCGCCTGGATAGAAAAATTGGGCATCGAGGGCGCTGATAAAATTGTTGCCGTATCCAGGATGATGAAAGACGATATTCTTAAATACTACAATATTCCGGAGGAAAGAATAACCGTAATACATAACGGCATAGATTTGAAAAAATGGAAAAATACAACATTAAGCGATTCCTTGAAAAAAGAATGCGCAATAAAGGACGACTATATACTTTTTGTAGGAAGGCCCACTCCTCAAAAGGGCATGGAATATCTTATTGACGCCGCGGACCGCATAGACCCGAATATCCAAATTGTATTTGGCGCTGTCGGCGCCGATACCAAAGAGTATGAAGACAGGATGAGAGAAAAGATTAAAACTAAAAAAAATATAAATTGGATCAATAAATTTTTGAAAGAAGAAGATTTTATCCAATTATACAGTTGCGCTAAAGTTTTTGTATGCCCATCAATTTATGAACCATTTGGAATTATTAATTTAGAAGCTATGGCATGCAAGACTCCGGTTGTTGCAACTGCAACAGGAGGCATAAAAGAGGTTGTAGTAAATGGGGAAACGGGTATTTTAGTTGAACCTGCAAACACAAAACACCTTGCTGATGCTATTAATAAATTATTGAAAGATAAAGCGATGTTAAAAAAATTCGGAGATAACGGAAGGGCCAGGGTTGAGAAATATTTCAGCTGGGAATACATAGCTTCTCAGACGAAAAAGATGTACGAGGGGCTGCTTTGATGCTACGCGAAAAAATATTTTTTTGGACCCCCTTGACAAATTTTAAAACTTGTAGTATAATGTATAATGTAGTATAAGTATAGTATAAGTAAGTTTAAGTATAGTATAAGTAAGTTTAAGTAAGTTTAGTATTTAACGGCTGTAAAATTTCAGCGACACTTTATGATACCTCTAAAGTATTAAAAAGAGAATGAGGGGATTTTACGCGTTACACTATGTTCATTGATATCTTGGTTTTGTAAATTTTTTAATTTTTTTAAGTTTTTGGAATCGCATTCTAATAAGCATTCCAAGAATTTCAACATTCGGCCAGTTTTAGTTTTACTTTTTGAAATTTGAAGAAACTTTCTAAATTATTTTTGGAGAGTTTGATCTTGGCTCAGAGTGAACGCTGGCGGCATGCCTAACACATGCAAGTCGAACGGATCTTGGTTGCCCGCAAGGGTGATTAAGATTAGTGGCAAACGGGTGAGTAACACGTGGGTAATTTCCCTCCGACATGAACACAACCTTGAGAAATTGAGGCTAATATTCAATAGTCTTAGCTTTACTATGTAGAGCTAGGTAAAGGTCTGGGTTAAACCAGACGGTCAGAGATAAGCCCGCGGTCTATCAGCTAGTTGGTAGGGTAATGGCCTACCAAGGCTTTGACGGATAGCCGGCCTGAAAGGGTGATCGGCCACATTGGCACTGAGATACGGGCCAGACTCCTACGGGAGGCAGCAGTGGGGAATTTTGGACAATGGGCGCAAGCCTGATCCAGCAATGCCGCGTGAGGGATGAAGGTCTTCGGATTGTAAACCTCTTTTGGAGGGGATGAAGCTTCTAGCAATAGGAGTTGACAGTACCTTCCGAATAAGCCACGGCTAACTACGTGCCAGCAGCCGCGGTAATACGTAGGTGGCGAGCGTTATTCGGATTTACTAGGTGTAAAGCACAGGTAGGTGGTCGAGTAAGTTGGGAGTGAAAGCCCTTGATAAGTCAGGGGATGTCTTTCAAAACTGCTCGGCTTGAGTGTAAGAGGGGAAACCGGAATTCCAGGTGTAGCGGTGAAATGCGTAGATATCTGGAGGAATACCGATGGCGAAAGCGGGTTTCTAGCTTATTACTGACACTGAGCTGTGAAGGCGCGGGGAGCAAACAGGATTAGATACCCTGGTAGTCCGCGCGGTAAACTATGTTCACTTGGTATGGGAGGTATCGACCCCTTCTGTGCCGAAGCTAACGCATTAAGTGAACCACCTGGGGAGTACGGCCGCAAGGTTGAAACTCAAAAGAATTGACGGGGGCCCGCACAAGTGGTGGAGCATGTGGTTTAATTCGACGCAACGCGAAGAACCTTACCCGGGCTTGAAGTTCTGGTGGTATCCTGACGAAAGATTAGGAGACTCGCAAGAGAGCCAGAAGAGGTGCTGCATGGTTGTCGTCAGCTCGTGCCGTGAGGTGTATGGTTAAGTCCCATAACGAGCGCAACCCTTGTCCTATGTTGCTAACTTCGCAAGAAGAGCACTCTTAGGAGACTGCCCAGGTTAACTGGGACGGAAGTGGGGATGACGTCAAATCATCATGGCCTTTATGTCCGGGGCTACACACGTGCTACAATGGCCGCTACAGAGGGATGCCAAACCGTAAGGTGGAGCAAATCCTTTAAAGGCGGCCCCAGTTCAGATTGAGGACTGCAACTCGTCCTCATGAAGTCGGAATCACTAGTAATCGCTGATCAGCAGGCAGCGGTGAATACGTTCCCGGGCCTTGTACACACCGCCCGTCACACCATGGGAGCTAGTTGCAACAGATGTCCCGCCTCGCGTGGGATGAAGTTGTGATTAGTGACTGGGGTGAAGTCGTAACAAGGTAGGCGTACGAGAACGTGCGCCTGGATCACCTCCTTTCTAAGGAGTTTCTGTAATGGAAACTTTTAGGTCGTCCGAGTGTTGAATTCGTTGGAATGCTTATTAGATTGCGAAAACATTGTTTCTTTGATTGCCGATTTACTTCGGAAGTATATTTTTTACGGTTAAAAATACTTTCGGGCCTATAGCTCAGTTAGTTTAGAGCATCCCGCTGATAACGGGAAGGTGAGAGGTGCAATTCCTCTTAGGCCCATTGGGGATGTAGTTCAGCTGGGAGAACATCCGGTTTGCAACCGGGAGGTCAGGGGTTCAAATCCCCTCATCTCCACCAGATAATTATTTAATTTAAAAATATATTTTGCACTTTAAAAGTTTATAGTTTTATAGCTGTAAACTTTTTAAATATAAAGGTCTTTGAAATTTAGGTTAATAAGTTAGCTGACATTAGTTTTAAGTAAATAAGTAGTATATAAGTTGAAAGACTACATTTCAATCGTCTCTCTATTCCTTAGCAGAGACGGGATGAAATGATATGGTCAAGTTAGTAAGGGCATATGGCGGATGACTTGGCTAAGGTTACGAAGAAGGCCGTGGTAAGCTGCGATAAGATGCGGATAGGAGCAAACATCCTTTGACCCGCATATAGCCGAATGGGGAAACCCGTGCCGTCGCAAGACGGTATATCCTAACCTCAATAAATAGGGTTAGGAGGACAACCCAGGGAAGTGAAACATCTCAGTACCTGGAGGAAAAGAAATCAACTGAAATTCCCCTAGTAGTGGCGAGCGAACGGGGAACAGCCTAAACCTTTATAGAGCAATCTTTAAAGGGGTTGCAGGGTTTGTCTGCTTTCAATAGCGAAGAGTTACCAATCAAATTAATAGATGAATGGTCCTGAAAAGGCCAACCACAGAAGGTAAAAGTCCTGTAATTAAAATCAATTTGACTCTTGATGAATTCCTAAGTACTATCGGGCACGTGAAATCCGGTAGGAATCTGGGGGGACCATCCTCCAAGGCTAAATATAAACCTTAGACCGATAGTGAAATAGTACCGCGAGGGAAAGTTGAAAAGAACCCCGGAAGGGGAGTGAAATAGAACCTGAAACCGTATGTCTACAAGCAATTCTAGCACTATGCTCTATCGCAAGATAGAGAACGTGCGAGGGTGTGCCTGTTGAAGAATGATCCGGCGAGTTGTTTTATCGAGTAAGTTTAACCTTTATATGAAAGTATATGGGGTAGGCGAAGGGAAACCAAGTCTGAATAAGGCGTTTAACTCGATAGAGCAGACCCGAAGCCATGTGATCTATCCTTGGTCAGGTTGAACCTTGTTTAATCACGAGGGGAGGACCGAACTAGTTGGTGTTGCAAAACCTCTGGATGAACTGAGGATAGGGGTGAAAGGTCAATCTAACATGGTGATAGCTGGTTCTCTCCGAAATAGCTTTGGGGCTAGGCTGGTAATTTAACTATAAGGGGTAGAGCACTGGATAATGTAGGGTCTGTAACCCAGATTCCGAATTTAACCAAACTCCGAATACTTATAAGAATATTACTGGACTCAGTGCGTGAGGGATAAGCTTCACGCGCAAAAGGGGAACAGCCCAGATTACCGATTAAGGTCCCTAAATTGTGATTAAGTGTGAAAGGACGTGAAGTTGCTTAGACAGCTAGGAGGTTGGCTTAGAAGCAGCCATCCTTTAAAGAGTGCGTAACAGCTCACTAGTCAAGCGATTTTGCGCTAAAAATTTCCGGGGCTAAATCACATACCGAAGTCGTAAAATTAACTATAGTTTACTATAGTTATTTGGTAGGAGAGCGTTCCTAGCTGGGACGAAGGTGTACCGTAAGGAGCACTGGACTGCTAGGAAGTGAGGATGTCGGAATAAGTAGCGATAATGGTTGTGAAAATCAACCACACCGTAAGCCTAAGGTTTCCTTGAGCAATGTTCGTCAGCTCAGGGTTAGTCGGTCCTAAGATGAGGCGGAAACGCGTAGTCGATGGAAATCCGGTTGAAATTCCGGAACCTTTTTGAATGCGTTAGTCACTAATTTTGTGCGCATCAGAGTGAAGTTATCCCAGTGATGGATGTCTGGGTTTAACTCAGGCGCGAGCCTGAGGAGCACGAGTTACGCGCAAGCGTGGCGAAGTAACCAAATCTGGTGCCTAGAAAAGCAGAATTTAGGAGTATTCAGAATGACCGTACCGTAAACCAACACAGGTAGGCGGCTAGAATATAGTCAGGTGCGCGAGTAAACTGCTGCTAAGGAACTCGGCAATATGACCCCGTAACTTCGGAATAAGGGGCGCCGTAGTAGAGCCAGAGGAAGCGTAAAGATGAAAAATGAAGAGGTCAAACTTGACATTTGGAGCTCTTTGCAGGGAATCTGGTATTGAAAAGGTTACAATAAAGAGTCTCATGCGACTGTTTAACAAAAACACAGGCCTCTGCTTAAGTCAGACGATGACGTATAGGGGCTGACGCCTGCCCGGTACTGGAAGGTCAAGAGGAGGAGTGCAAGCTCTGAATTTAAGCCCCAGTAAACGGCGGCCGTAACTATAACGGTCCTAAGGTAGCGAAATTCCTTGTCGGGTAAGTTCCGACCTGCACGAATGGCGTAACGAAATGAGAACTGTCTCGGCAGCAGACTCGGCGAATTTGTGGTATCCGTGAAGACGCGGATTACCTGCGGTTAGACGAAAAGACCCCGTGGAGCTTTACTGTATCCTGATATTGAATTACGGGTTAGGTTGCGTAGGATAGGTGGGAGCCTTTGAGTCCTGGTTCTTGGATCGGGAGGAGGCACCGGTGAAATACCACCCTCTCTAATTTGTGATTCTAACTTTAACTCTGAATCGAGTTGAAAGACAGTGTTTGGTTGGCAGTTTAACTGGGGCGGTTGCCTCCTAAAATGTAACGGAGGTGCTCAAAGGTACCTTCATCACGAATAGAAATCGTGAGTCGAGTGTAATGGCATAAGGGTGCTTGACTGCTAGTCCGACAGGACAAGCAGGTACGAAAGTAGGACATAGTGATCCGGTGGTTGCGTATGGAAGTGCCATCGCTCAACGGATAAAAGCTACCCCGGGGATAACAGGCTTATCGGGCCCGAGAGTCCATATCGACGGCCCGGTTTGGCACCTCGATGTCGGCTCATCCCATCCTGGGGCTGTATAAGGTCCCAAGGGTTTGGCTGTTCGCCAATTAAAGGGGTACGTGAGCTGGGTTCAGTACGTCGTGAGACAGTACGGTCTCTATCTACCGTAGGCGGAGGAAACTTGAGAGGTTCTGTCCTTAGTACGAGAGGACCAGGATGGACCAGCCTCTGGTGTTTCTGTTGTCGCGCCAGCGGCATTAGCAGAGTAGCTATTGCTGGTACGGGATAACCGCTGAAAGCATCTAAGCGGGAAGCCCACCTCAAGATAAGGTTTCCCTTCTCGATTGAGAAATCGAGACTTAAAGTCACCAGTAGACTACTGGTTTGATAGGTCAGATGTGTAAGTGCTGTGAGGCATTGAGCTGACTGATACTAATTGACTGTGAGTCTTGGCCATATCTTTTGATCCAAATGATGTAGTATTAGATTTTTATCTGTACTAATGACACTTTCTTATTAACTTGAATTTAAAATAATTCCCGGTGGTTTTTCCGGTGAGGCAACACCTGTTCCCATTCCGAACACAGAAGTTAAGCTCACTAGGGCCAATGGTACTCATCGCTAATTCGCGGTTGGAAGAGTAGGTCGCTGCCGGGGTTTGTAATTATCCCCATAAATAATGTTTAAAAAATAGGATTCAATAAATTCTTTTTAAGTTTGATTGTACTTTGTTCTTTAAAATACGGTGAGTTTGCAAATTGCTCAGAATACATGGATACAGCAACTCAGATTTCCAAAGGAAGTTTCAGGGCTTCCTTTCGGCGGGTTTACTTGGTGGGGGAATATAGGTTCCTGTGATTATACCTTCGATAGCCCTACAGTAAACTCAGTGGACAGGTTTGAAGACATCAGCAAACCCATGCGGTTTTTGTTGTTAGCAAAAAAATAAGCTGCATTGAGCCATTCGGCGGAATAAAAGTCCGCAGGGGGGCTACATTAAGTTAATAGATAATTCTTCTCTTGAATATATAGACGGTTACAAGGATAATGTCAATGTTTTTTTTGTGTTCAAAAATAAAAATTTATCATTGCGAATCGATTGTATTTGAAGTAAATTTTATAGGCGAAACAAACCTGGCTCTTGGTTTGGGAATAGGGTTTTAATAAATGGTATTGCAAGCAAAGAAAGAAGTTTACGAACAACTGACAAAAGAAGTTAAGGCTTCTCCTCATCTTGTATTCACGGAATATCAGGGTTTAAGTGTCCTTGAAATAGAAGAACTGCGTAAAAGCCTGAGATCGATGAATTCAAAATATCAGGTACCGAAAAATAAGATACTTTCCCTTGTTTTTAAAAACAACAATCTTGAACTTCTTAGCCAGGGTTTAAACGGCCCGATCGGTTTAGTCCTTATAAAAGAAGAACACCCCGTCCAAATATTAAAAAAGTTAATCCAATTCGCAAAAGACCACAATAAGTTTAAATTAAAATCAGGTTACATGTTTGGTAAGCTGCTTTCGTTACTTGAGATTACAAAAGTAGCAAACCTGCCCTCAAAAGAACATTTAATCGGCAAAACTGTATTGACAATAAAAATGCCGTTAATCAAATTGATGAATGTCTTAAAGGCAAACCAAACAAACCTTGTCTGCGTTTTAGAACAGATAAAAAATAAAAAGGAAAAAGCTTAATAGGGGGTGTAAACAGATGTCAGAAAAACCTAATGGTAAAGAAGCAATAATTGATGCTATTTCAACGATGACAGTCCTTGAATTAGCAGAGTTAGTAAAGTCTCTTGAAGACAAGTTCGGGGTCCAGGCAGCTGGTTTCGGTTCTATGCCGGTAGGCGGCGTAGCCGGCCCTGCGTCAGACGGAGCTGTTGCTATTCCTGAAGAAAAGACAGAATTTACGATTGTTTTGACAAACTGCGGCGGAAACAAAATTCCGGTTATCAAAACTGTACGTGAAATTACAGGTTTAGGCTTGAAAGAAGCAAAAGATCTTGTCGATGGCGCGCCGAAAACAGTAAAAGAAGGCGTTACAAAAGACCAGGCCGAAGAAATCAAGAAAAAACTTACAGAAATTGGCGCTACCGTAGAAATTAAATAACCACTCATTTTTGCGTTAAGTTTTCGTGAAGGGGTAAGAAATTAATGAAGCAAAGAAATTTTGCAAAGTTAAAAACAATAATGGATTTGCCGGATCTTATAAATTTACAGAAATTATCCTATAAAGATTTTCTGCAAACGGACATAGAACCGCAAAAGCGTAAAAACCAAGGTCTTCACCAGGCCTTTCTTGATGTATTTGGGGAAGCTAGCGAAGGAGAGGGTATTGAAAATTCAAACCAGAGCCTGAAACTCCAATATCTCCATTACATTATCGAAAAGCCAAAGATTACGCCGGATGAAGCAATAGCCAAAGACCTTAATTGCGAAGCGTCTTTGAAAGTTGTTTTTAGATTGCTGCAAAAACTTGAAAACGGAAAGATAAAAGAACTTGCCGAGCAGGAAGCATATCTTTGTGATTTACCTGTTATGACTGAATCAGGTTCATTTATAATCAACGGGGCGGAAAGAGTAGTCGTAACACAAATTCACCGCTCGCCCGGGGTAATTTTCGAAGAGGATGAAGAGAAACCAATTTCTCATTTTGGAAAAAAGCTTTACAAATCTACAATAATACCTTACCGCGGAGCTTGGTTAGAATTTGAGTTTGATTTAGACAATGTGCTTTTTGTCCGCATAGACAAAAAAAGAAAAATTCCGGTAACTGTCTTATTAAGGGCTATCGGTTACGAAACGGATAAAGAGCTTATTAATATTT
This sequence comes from Elusimicrobiota bacterium, assembly GCA_018816525.1. Classification (NCBI taxonomy): domain Bacteria; kingdom Pseudomonadati; phylum Elusimicrobiota; species Elusimicrobiota bacterium. The sequence continues at coordinate 10,430 of JAHIVV010000061.1, read as the reverse complement.
TCTACGGCACGGAAACAATAAAAAAGAACAACTTCAATGATTGTCTGGGTAAAATACTCGCAGAGGACATTATTGACACGAAAACAGGCGAAATTATTAATGAAACCCTGCATGAAATAAAAGAAGAAGACATAAAGAAATATGCCGAAAAAATAAATGAAATCAAAATAATAAAATTAGACCCTGAACTGGACAATTTTACCATAATTCACACTATTAAAGAAGATCCTACCAAGAACAAGAAAAAAGCAATAGACATAGTTTATAAAATACTGCATACTCCGGAATTAATTACGTCTGAAATTGCTGAAAGTTATTTAGATGCGTTATTATTTAAGCTTAGAAGATATGATTTAAGCAAAGTGGGCCGTTACAAACTTAATAAAAAATTCGGAGCTATTTTCTCTGAAATGGAGAAAAATAACAGGATTGTATCCACTTTTACAGTTCCTACTGAAAGAAAAAGAGTATTAACTAAAGAAGATATTATCGCGACGCTAAAATATTTAATAAATTTAAACACAGGGCTGCCCGGGTATGTAGTTGATGATATCGATCATTTAGGCAATAGAAGAGTAAGGTCTGTAGGGGAATTATTTGAAACACAAATACGTATCGGTTTGGTAAATTCAGCCAGATTCACAAAAGAGCGCATGAATTCTGCTGACAAAAAATCTTCTCTAACGCCCAGATTATTATTCAACGCAACTCCGCTTGTTTTGTCAATAAGAAGATTTTTTGGAACCTCGCAATTATCACAATTTTTAGATCAAACGAATCCCCTGGCAGAATTGACGCATAAAAGAAGATTATCGGCTTTAGGACCCGGCGGTTTGCATCGTAAACGCGCAGGTTTTGAAGTCAGAGATGTTCATCACACTCATTACGGAAGAATTTGCCCTATTGAAACACCGGAAGGGCCAAACATCGGGCTTATAACATCTCTTGCAAGTTATGCAAGGGTAAGTGAATATGGTTTAATTGAAACACCTTACCGCAAAGTAGAAAAGGGAAAAGTTACCGACAATATTGTTTATCAAACCGCCAATGAAGAAGATGAGTTCATTATCGCCCAGGCAAATGCCGCTTTAGATAAAAACAATGCATTTTCACAAAACCTTGTTTCATGCAGGAACAAAGGCAATATTGGATTTATTGAGCCGAATAAAGTCGATTTTATGGATATCTCTCCAATGCAGGTTGTTTCTGTTTCTACAGGTTTGATACCATTTCTTGAACATGATGACGCAAACCGCGCATTAATGGGCTCGAACATGCAGCGCCAGGCTGTTCCGTTATTAAATTCAGAGAAGCCTTTTACGGGAACTGGTGTTGAAAAGAGAGTCGCCGTAGATTCTTATGCGGTTGTAACAGCAGACAGAGCAGGTGAAGTTATTTTTGTCAGTGCTGAAGAGATAGCAGTTTTCACCGAAGACAAAGAAGTAGATATCTATTACTTAAAAAAATATAACCGTTCCAATCAGAATACCTGTATAAGCTACAACCCGATTGTATGCAAAGGCGACAAAGTTAAGAAGAAAGAAGTAATTGCTGACGGGTTGTGCACTTCAGACGGACAGTTGGCCTTAGGTCAGAATGCATTGATTGCTTTTATGTCTTGGGAAGGTTATAACTTTGAAGATGCTATTTTGGTAAGCGAAAAAGTTGTCAGAGATGACAAATTTACGTCCATTCATATTCAGGAATTCCAGGTAGAAGCCAGAGATACAAAAATCGGGCCGGAAGAGATCACCAGGGATATTCCAAACGTAGGCGCGGAAGACCTGTTGAATTTAGATGAAACCGGTATAATTAGAATAGGAGTTGAAGTAGGCCCCGGGGACATTTTGGTCGGCAAGACCACTCCGAAAGGCGAGCAGCAAGTTACTATGGAAGAACGTTTGTTAAAAGCGATATTCGGTAAAAAAGCCGAAGATGTCGCTGATGCTTCTTTAAGAGTTCCTCCCGGAGTAACAGGGAAAGTAATAAATGTGCAGGTTTTAAACAGATGGGAAAAACTTACTAAAAAAACAGAGAAAAAAAGAATCAATGAAATTCATGACGAACATAAGAATGAAATAAAAAAATTGCACGTACTTAGAGAAGAGTTGCTTGAAAGCGCAAAAGACAAGGCTTCTAAAGACAAAATAGTTAAGTTCATCCAGAAGAAAGAAGAAGGCCTTGAAATAGCAAGAGAAATGAAGAAAGAACAGATAAAGAGCGGCGATGGTCTTCCGATTACAGTAAACAAAGTGGTAAAAGTATATATAGCTTCAAAAAGAAGGCTGCAGGTTGGCGATAAATTGGCAGGAAGGCATGGTAATAAAGGCGTGGTTTCAAAAATCCTGCCTCTTGAAGATATGCCACGCCTTCCGGACGGCACTCCTGTAGATATCGTGCTTTCACCGTTGGGTGTTCCTTCCAGGATGAATGTAGGCCAATTGCTTGAAGCTATGTTGAGCTGGGCTTCAAGTGTTTTGGGTGAGCAGATGATTACTCCGATTTTTGACGGTGCGAAAGAACATGAAGTTATTGAAATGATAAAAAAAGCAAAAGATCACCTGCGCCAGCAGGGAATGCCGGAAGAATACATGCCTTCAGATGATTGCAGGATTACATTGTTTGACGGGCGTAACGGCGATAAATTTATGGAAAAAATCACCATCGGCAACATGTATATAATGAAATTGTTTCACATGGTTGAAGATAAAATACATGCCAGGTCAACAGGCCCATATTCATTAATTACAAGACAGCCGCTTGGTGGTAAAGCGCAGTTTGGAGGCCAGAGATTCGGGGAAATGGAAATTTGGGCTATTGAAGGTTATGGCGCTGCCCACACATTGCGTGAAATACTTACTGTAAAAAGCGATGATGTAAGCGGAAGAACTAAAGTTTATGAAGCGATAATAAAAGGAAAAAGCCTCCCTGAATCAGGAGTGCCTGAAGCATTTAAGGTGCTCGTAAAAGAATTGCAGGGAGTTGCTCTGAATATTGAATTATTAAAATCTGGTTCATCAGGCAATAAAGTTCACAACCAGAAACAGCAAAAAGAAAAGGTTTTGGCATAATCGGGAGATTAATAAATGGCTTATAACTTTCTCAAAAAGAAAACGGCACCGCAGTTTAATTTTTATGACTTTGACAGCATAAAGATTACGGTTGCTTCACCGGAAAATATCCGTTCGTGGGCCTATGGAGAAGTAAAAAAGCCGGAAACCATAAATTACAGGACTTTTAAGCCCGAAAGAGACGGATTGTTCTGCGAAAGAATATTCGGCCCGGTAAGAGATTGGGAATGTAATTGCGGAAAATACAAATTTGTAAAACATAAAGGTATCATATGCGACAGATGCGGCGTCGAAGTGACTGAAGCAAGAGTAAGGCGCGAGCGTATGGGGCACATTGAACTGGCTGTACCAGTATCTCATATCTGGTTTCTTAGAAAGCCTCCGTCAAAAATAGGAATGTTCCTTGAAATGCCGTTAATTGACCTTGAAAGAGTTATATATTATTTGCGTTATCTTGTGCTTGAAGATGTTAAGGACAGCAGCGGAAAAGTAGTCATAAAGGAAAAAAGCCTGCTCACGCCGGAAGAATACAACAAATATAGAATGGAATTTAAAGATAAGCTTAAAGCAGACATCGGCGCAGGGGCTATCCGCAGGCTTCTTGAAAAGATTGACATAAAGAAAGAAATTGAAAAAATAGAGAATATATTAAGAAAAACACAATCAGAGGCGGAACGCGCAAGAATGACCCGCAGGTTCCGCATTTTCGAAGGTTTCCAGAATTCAAATATGAAACCTGAGTGGATGATCATGACAGTACTGCCGGTTATCCCTCCGGATTTAAGGCCCCTGGTTTTACTTGAAGGCTCTAAATTTGCAACCAGCGATTTAAATGATTTATACCGCCGCATAATAAATAGAAACAACCGCTTAAAACATATTCAGTCGTTAAAAGCTCCTGAGATAATGATAAATAACGAAAAACGCTTGCTTCAGGAAGCAGTTGATGCATTGATTGAAAATGGTTCACGCGTCAATCCGGTTGTCGGCGCAGGTAATAGGCCGTTGAAATCTTTTTCTGATATTCTTAAAGGAAAACAGGGAAGATTTAGGCAGAACCTATTGGGCAAAAGAGTTGATTATTCCGGAAGAAGCGTAGTCGTTGTGGGTCCGAATTTAAAATTACACCAGTGCGGCCTCCCAAAAGAAATGGCTGTAGAATTGTTTAAGCCTTTCCTTTTACATGAATTGATAAAACAGGAAAACATCACTCTTAAAGCAGCAAAAAGAATATTAGAAAAGCAGCAATCCGAAATTTGGAGTATACTTGAAAAAATCATCAAGAAACACCCGGTAATGCTTAATCGCGCTCCTACTCTTCATAGAATAAGTATCCAGGCGTTCGAACCGGTATTGGTTGAAGGAAAAGCTATTAGTCTTCATCCCTTGACCTGCGCAGCGTTCAATGCTGATTTTGATGGAGACCAGATGGCTGTGCATGTCCCTCTTTCGCCGGAAGCGCAGCTTGAAGCCAGGATTTTAATGATGGCTCCGGTGAATATATTTTCGCCGGCAAGCGGTAAACCAATAGCTGTGGCCAGCCAGGATATGGTATTAGGGCTGGCATACATGACTTCAATGAAAAATGGCGAAAAAGGCGAAGGATCGGTTTTTGCAGGGATAAATGATGTGGTTTCAGCTTACCAGAGAGGCTTGATCAACTTACACGCAAAAATTAAAGTTTATGGCATAAACAAAATTACGGAAGAAGGTATAAAAGACTACCATGATACTTCAAAATGGACTAGTTACACAACCTGTGGCAGAGTGCTTTTTAATGAAGTTTTGCCCGAATCCATGAGGTTTGTAAATAAGCCCATTAATAAAAAAGAATTGGTCGTTCTTGTAGAACATTGCTATCGGGTGCTTGGGCATCACAGAACAGTAATTTTTCTTGACGATTTAAAGAAGATGGGATTCAAGTACGCTACGATTTCCGGAATGTCCATTGGTGTATCAGATATGATTACGCCTAAAGAAAAAGATGAGATTATAAAAACCACAAATAAAGATATTGCTGAAATTGAAAAACAGGCAAAAACCGGTTTGATAACTGAAACAGAAAGATATAATAAAGTTATTGACCGTTGGATGCATGTAACAGACAAAGTTTCAGATATGATGTTTGAAAATATGCGCAAAGAAGGCGACAAACCATATGATCCAAACATGCCCAGGTTCAATCCTGTCTATATGATGGCTTATTCAGGAGCAAGAGGCAATCAGCAGCAGGTAAGGCAGCTTGCCGGCATGAGGGGATTGATGGCAAAACCGCAGAAAAAGATTACCGGGCAGGTCGGCGAAATTATTGAATCTCCGGTTATTTCGAATTTCCGTGAAGGCCTTACAATTCTTGAATATTTTATTTCAACGCATGGCGGAAGAAAAGGACTTGCAGATACTGCCTTGAAAACTGCTGATGCAGGATATCTTACAAGAAAACTAGTAGATGTTGCGCATAATGTGGTCATTACTGAAGAAGATTGCGGCACAATAAACGGAGTAAAAATCGGCGCGCTTCAGAGCGGTGAAGAATTAATCGAACCGCTTGAAGAAAGAATTGTCGGCCGCGTGGCCCTGGATAACGTAACCTGGATTGTTACAGATGCCCAAGGTGAGCCAAAAGAGGAAACAATTGTTAAAGAAGGCGAAGTAATAACATTTGATCAGGCCAAGAAAGTAGCTCAGGCCGGCATAGAACAGATCAGAATCCGTTCTATACTTACGTGTGAATCGAAAGAAGGCATTTGCGCAAAATGTTACGGAGTAAATCTTGCAACCGGAAAATTTGTTGAAGTCGGAGAAGCTACCGGAATAATTGCGGCTCAATCAATAGGAGAACCCGGGACTCAGCTTACCTTAAGAACCTTTCACATCGGAGGAACAGCAAGCCGCGTAGTAAGAAAATCACAGATATTCGCAGAAAATGATTCAATAGTAAAGTTTTATAATTTTAAGGCTGTAAAAAACAGAGAAGGATTTTTCGTAGTGCTAACCCGTAACAGCGAAATGGTTCTTTCAGATACAGGTTCAAAGAAAAGGAATGTATACAAACTGCCTTTCGGCTCAAGAATGAAAATAAAAGACGGAGATAAGGTAAAGAAAGGCGAAATGATAGCCGAGTGGGACCAGTACGCGCTGCCCATTATTTCTGAATATGAAGGCACGGCGGAATTTGAAGATATTATCGACGGAAAAACTATGCATAAAGAAAAAAGCAAGAGCACCGGCTTAATCGAAAATACCATAGTTGAGTACAGGGGTGAAAAGCTTCATCCCCAGATAGTGGTATCAAAAAACGGAAAAAGAGTTTCAACTTACCCGATACCCATAGACACTATATTAGTTATCAACAACGGGGATAAAGTGCAGGAAGGCGATATTTTAGCAAAAATACCCCAGGAAGTTGTAAAAACAAAAGATATAACCGGCGGATTGCCGAGAGTATTGGAGTTATTCGAAGCCAGGCATCCTAAAAGCGCCGCGGTAATATCTGAGATCGACGGAATAGTAAAAGTCAGCTTAACATTAAAAGGTACGCCGAAAGTTAATATAGTCAATGAACAATCCGGCATGTCAAGAGAGTATGTCATTCCTACGGGAAGACATCTTCTGATTTATGAAGGTGATAAAGTCGGCGCCGGAGAGCCGCTTACAGACGGTGCTGTTGACCCGCACGATATCCTTAAAGTGAAGGGTTCAAAGGAAGTGCAGGAATTTCTTGTTAATGAAATTCAGCAGGTTTACAGGTTACAGGGTGTTACCGTAAACGATAAACATATAGAAGCCATAGTCCGGCAGATGTTATCAAACGTCAGGACAACACACCCCGGTTCCAGCAAATTTCTTTCTGACGAAATAGTTTCTCACAGGCAATATGAAGAAGAATGCAGCCGCTTGGAAGAATTGAAGAAAAAAGTTAAGAGAGAAAAAGGCAATGAAGAAGCAAAGAAAATAAAAATTCCTGAGATGCAGCCGATTTTGTTAGGTATAACAAAAGCATCGTTATCCAGCGAGTCTTTTATATCAGCGGCAAGTTTCCAGGAAACGACAAGAATATTAACCGAGGCTGCAACCCTGGGCCAGGTAGATAATCTAAAAGGCTTAAAAGAAAATGTAGTAATCGGCCATTTAATACCGGTAGGCACAGGGTTGAATAAACAACTGGTAGTGGCTGAAGTAGAGAATTAAAGGACGGATTTAATGCCAACAGTAAATCAATTAGTAAAATTTGGACGAACAAAAGAAGGAATAAAAACAAAGTCACCGGCGCTCAGAGGGTGCCCGCAGCGCAGAGGCGTATGTACCCGTGTTTACACAACAACTCCTAAAAAGCCAAATTCTGCTTTAAGAAAAGTGGCCAGGGTGAAACTGACCACCGGAGTGGAAGTTACAGCATATATACCTGGAGTCGGCCACAATCTGCAGGAACATTCAATTGTTCTGGTAAGAGGCGGAAGAGTTAAAGATTTGCCGGGTGTCAGGTATCATATTATCCGCGGCGTGCTGGATGCCGGCGGGGTAGACGGAAGAAAACAGGGAAGATCAAAATACGGCGCGAAAATGCCAAAAGTAGGATAGGAAAATATGCCAAGAAAACCGCTTAGACCAAAAGAAAGAAGAAAAAACTTTATGCCTGATGCCAGGTATAATAGCGTGCTCTTAGGAAAATTTTTAAACAAATTAAATTTCAGCGGGCAGAAGTCTGTAGCTGAAAGAATAATCTATAGCGCATTCAATTTGATCAAAGATAAATTAAAAGAAGACCCGTTAAAGGTTTTTATACAAGCGATAGAAAATGTAAGGCCGCTGCTGGAAGTAAAAGCCAGGCGTGTAGGCGGAGCTACTTATCAGGTACCTGTTGAGACGGCACGCGAGAGAAGCGAAACAATAGCGATGAGATGGTTAATACAGTATGCCCAGGAAAAGAAAGGCGTACCGATGCATAAAAAACTTGCAGATGAATTAATGGCGGCCTACAAGAAAGAAGGCTCTGCGATGAAAAAAAGGGAAGATACTCATAAAATGGCAGATGCAAACAAAGCTTTTGCCCATTATAGATGGTAAAAACAGATGGATAAAAATTTTACATTAGATAAAATCAGGAATATCGGGTTAGTCGCGCATATTGACGCCGGCAAGACTACTACGACCGAACGCATCCTTTACTATACAGGAAGAATTCACCGTATCGGCGAGGTTCATGAAGGTACTGCAACCATGGACTGGATGGTTCAGGAAAGAGAACGAGGCATAACTATTCAATCCGCGGCCACTACGTCATATTGGAAAGATTGCCAGATAAACATTATAGATACTCCGGGCCATGTTGATTTTACCATGGAAGTGGAGCGTTCTTTAAGAATATTAGACGGCTGTATTGTTATTTTTGACGGAGCAAACGGTGTTGAGCCCCAGTCTGAGACTGTATGGCGCCAGGCAAACCGCTACCATGTTCCAAGATTGATTTTTGTCAATAAAATGGACCGTATAGGCGCGGATTTTCAGGATACTATCGCACAGATAAAGAAGAAACTAATCGCAGAGCCGCTTGTAATGCAGTTGCCTCTGGGTAAAGATGAGCATTTAATGGGTGTTATCGATATACTGGAAGAGAAAGCCTATGTCTGGGAAGAAGAAAAAACAGCTGACATGGGTTATGAGACAAAAGAAATACCGGAAGAATATAAAGCAGAAGTAAAAAAATGCAGAGATATATTGTTCGAAAAAATGGCTGAGATAGAAGAAAGCATTATGACAAAATTTGTTGCAGGCGAACAGCCCACAAATCAGGAATTAAAAGCGGCTGTGCGTAAAGCGACAATTGCATGCAAATTTTTCCCTGTATTTTGCGGCTCATCATTTAAAAATAGAGGCGTGCAGCCTATTCTCGACGCTGTTATTGATTATTTGCCTTCGCCCGCAGATTTGCAAGACATACACGGGCTTAATCCGTTTACCGGGAAAGAAGAGCCCCGTGCACATTCAACAGAAGGCCCTTTTGCGGCATTAGCTTTTAAGATACAGGTTGACCCGTTCATCGGAAGGCTTGTTTATATCAGGGTTTATTCGGGTAAAATCACCAGCGGGGAAATAGTTTATAACACAAGAAAAAGCAAACAGGAAAGAATTTCCAGGATAATGAGAATGCATGCTAATACCCGGGCAGAGATAAAAGAATGTAAAACCGGAGATATTGTCGCTATTGTAGGATTAAAAGACACGAATACCGGTGATACGGTTTGTGATAGAAAATTTCCGATTTCATTCGAACAAATGCATTTCCCCGAGCCGGTTATAAGCGTTGCCGTAGAACCAAAAACTAAGGCAGATTCCGAGAAACTGTCTTACGCTTTAGGCCGCTTAACCGAAGAAGATCCGACTTTCAGGCTCAAAATTGACGAAGAAACAAGCCAGACGATTATTTCGGGTATGGGAGAATTACACCTTGAAATTGCCATAGACAGATTAAAAAGAGAATTTAATGTCGATGCAAAAGTAGGTAACCCGCAGGTTGCTTACAGGGAAACCATTACCAAAAAAGTCGAAGCAGAAGGGAAGTATATCAAACAATCAGGCGGCCGCGGCCAATACGGGCACGCAGAAATTGAACTTGAACCGGCTGCTGAGTTTGAATTTGTCGATAAAATAAAAGGCGGGTCTGTTCCAAAAGAATATATTCCTGCTATTGAACAGGGAATTGTAGAAGCCATGACAAGGGGTCCGCTGGCAGGCTATCCTTTAATTAATTGTAAAGTTACTTTAGTTGACGGTTCTTACCACGAAGTTGATTCATCAGAAATGGCTTTTAAAATGGCCGGAAGCATGGCATTGCAGGCCGCAAGCAAAAAAGCAGGCCCAATACTTCTTGAGCCCATTATGAAAATAGAAGTTGTAACCCCGGAAGAATTTATTGGAGACGTTATGGCTGACCTCAATTCAAGAAGAGGCAAAATTGAAAGCATGGAAAATAAAAACGGCTTATGTACTATAAGCGGACATGTGCCTCTTGCCCAGATATTTGGTTATGCTACGACACTGCGCTCATTAAGCCAGGGAAGAGCAAACTACAGTATGGAACCGGCACAATATGAAAGAGTTCCAAAAAATATCAGTGATGGTTTATTACCGAAAACTACTGTTTAAAATATAAATAATCGGAATGCACCCAATACGCTTCCAAGCGCGTAGCATTGGGTGTCCAGGAGGAACAGAAAATGTCAAAGCAGAAATTTGAGAGGAAGAAACCGCACGTAAACATAGGAACGATCGGGCACGTAGACCATGGAAAGACGACATTAACAGCAGCGATAACGACGGTATTATCGAAGGCTCAGTTAGCGCAGGCAAAAGGGATCT
>JAHIVV010000060.1 GCA_018816525.1 Elusimicrobiota bacterium | reverse complement strand
TACCCTGAAAGTCGTTGTAGTGGAACCTACCGCTGTCGGTGTACCGGAAATTGCTCCAGCCGCGCTTAAAGTTAAACCAGCTGGTAAAGCAGTAGTATTTGTCCAGCTATAAGGAGCTGTCCCGCCTGTAGCGGTTAAAGTTACGTTATAAGAAGAACCTACTCCGCCATTAGCTAAAGTTGGAGTGGTAATCGTTGGGACGCTCTGAGTCGCGCCATATTCATCACAGCCAATGTCCCAACTGCCGCTTCGTGTCTGTCCATCTATGTCATTTGAAAAAGGCATAATTGCATCTGCGCTTAAATCTACTCCCGCATCTGCCAATGGACTATATTCCCTGAGATGAAAATCTTCTGTCCCGGAAGTAATATCCACAAACAGATTACCTCCGTCCAAATCAGTTAAAGTACCGCCTCCAGGGACAACCGCAGTGCCGCCCGCATTATTGTTACCTGTAAAAATACTATCCGGTGACGGGTACCATCTTGCTGCATAAGTATTTTTTGCAATAGCTGTTCCTATTCTAGCGCAAGCAAAACCATTACCAATTACACAATTATAGAGATAGCATTCAGTGCCGGAAGCAACATCATTTGTAATTAATAAAGAATAATGGTCGCCTGAAAAACTAGTATACATAAGGGTGTTTCTAACATATACCTTAGGAACTCCAATACCGGGAGCGCATGAAACTGCTAGTGCCCTTCCACAAGCACCAGCAAGGACACAATCAGTAATTTCAATTTTATTTGATGATGTCACCTCGCTTATGGACAATGCGGAAATATTATAGGGCGTTGCTTTACACCATACCTGCAACCCTTCAAATTTTATATAGTTCGCATAGGTCCTTATCAAACCCTCATAACTTGCTGAATCAGCGCCTGTTATTCCAAACCCCCTGGCTGTAGTTCCGCCCCTGTATCTTAACGGATTCGCTGCTGCTCTTCTTTCATTCGGCGGAACATAAATCTTTACGTAACAGCTGGCGCTCGTACCCCAGTCCCTACTTATGGTAAAATAACCTGTGCCAATATCCATACCATTACCTGTCCAGTCATCATAACATTCAGCAACTGCAATTTGATTTAGAAATACTAAATCACCTTTTTCTGTACTTTCCCAGTCACCTAAACTGGTGTAGTCGCCGCCAGCGGTGCCGCCGGACCCGGAAGCATCGATAGCTGTCTGGTTATAAGTAAAACTTGTCTGGCTGGCAACTGAGGCAATAGTAAATGTGCCATTAAAGCTTGTTGGAGTTACATTTTTAATAACTATCTTCTGCCCTGCTTTTAGATTATCATTAGGAAAATTTGAAGACAGAGTAACTGTAACAACATTGCCGGCTCTAGTTACGGCAGAAATGGTTTGGTTCTGTCTGATAAGTTTTACACTTTCAGTTGCAGAATACAATGTTACATTTAAAAAAAACAGTGAAACCAATAACAATAACTTATTTCTTTTCATTTTAACTTTCTCCCTTCCAAATTTATTTTACAAAATTATTTCGCATTACCTATAGACCCTAGCGTAAACTTTTATGAAATATAGATCTTCTTCTGTATTTCTACCATCATTAATTTTATAGTCCATGTATATATGTTTATATCCAGCCAAAAGAGTAAAATTAAAAGCAGCTTTGCTATTAATAAACAGCTCTGCGCCATACCATTTACGGAAATAACTGTTATTTGTGTTATTAAATGTGTCTAACAGATCTGTGTACCGCAGATACTCCGTGCCCAGACTAAGAATAATGTTCTCGGCAAATGTATATTCGGTTCTGAACAAGCCCAAATTATAATAACTATTTTGCGTGGCTGGGGTCTGGGCCCCTAATGGTTTAGGCGATTCAGAACTTTTTTCTGTTAAAATTTTATACCCGGGTATAAGCGATAGGTTTCCCAGAAAATTATCAAACGGCAACTTATATTTATATGAGGCCTTGCTGAATGATCCTGCCCAGGAACTGGTTTTTTTGTCATCTAGCATTCTATTCTGTTTGTATGAAATTTGCGATTGGATATCAAGATTAGCCAGCTCCTTAAATTGTATAACTACTGACGGCCAGATGAATAAACTATTCTTGTAATATAGATTGTCTGTCCCGCCAAAACCCTGATGAACAACTGTATCATCCTGTAAATTATCACTTATGTTTCTTACCTGAAGATTAAATACGCACAGTGAATTAGAGATTTTTGCCGCATAATTAGTCGTTATAGAATTATCTTTTGACTCTTTTAACCCGCCGTCAATACTGCTTTTTACATTTTTTTCATCCAAACTTCTCAAAGTCAAAGTCAAATCAGGGGAAATATATTTTGGATTATAGGTAATTGAAAAATCAGCGCCTTTACGGTTTAACTGCGGATGCCTGTAATCAGGCAAGCTATCATCTTCATACTTATCTATTATGCCGTTATGGTTTTTATCTTCTCCTAACCAAAAACTTGGCGGGTCATTATAAAACCTTAACCCATCTTCGTTCCAGTCATTAATACCATTAAAGTTTTTATCATACAAAAGATTAAACCTGTCTATTTTAGTAACGGTATTGTTTGTAGAATCAGGGTCAACAAATATACTTTTATCATCATTATCATTAACCAAATTATATCCATCAAGAGAAGTGGAATAACCAGGGTCATTATTGTAAAATTCATAGTTAATTGTTATTTCGTCTGTGTCTCCAGTAAATTTACGTTTAAAATTATAAAAATATACACTGGCGGTAGATGAAGTTATTGCAACTTTTTCAGCAGCATTATAAACTTTATTCTCATTTCTTTCGTATTCTGCTTCCACTTCCAGGCCAAATAGATTTGCATTTTGAATATCTAGTCCATATATTCTATTTTCTCTCTGCGGAGGTATATTTACCATTTTTTGAGTATTATATAGTCTCAGGGCATTTAATCCCAGTTGAAAATTACAGGGGCCAACTTCACTATTGATTCCAAATTCCCTGAACGTTCTAAAACCCCACGCCTCGGTCCAGTCGCCTGATGCATGATTTCCAATATCACCCATTATACCCGGCGCGGTAAAAATACCTTTCACCCCGCCTGCAGGGTAATCGAGATTCCAGCTCACACCCTTAAACTGAACTTTATCTAAAGTATAAGAAGTAAATTTCAGGGACCTTTTTAAAAACCGATAGGTGGCTTTCTTGGTTATCATAATGGAATTTGTCATATTTGGGAATTTATTTTCTAAATAAATGTCGCGGTTTTCTGAATCTATGTTAACAGATTCTATTCTATAGTTCCAAAATGTAGGCATATCTATTGAAAGCCCGCCGTTAGCAGGGTCTAAAGCTCCTTTTTCCTGATAATTACAAACTGCATCCAGTCTATTGCCAATAGAAACACCAAACATATTATAATACTCAGGCAGAACTGTTGTTATTCCTTCTGAAGTAGCGGAAATATTATTCACTAAAAACAAACTAAAAACTAAAAAAAACGCATAAGTAATAAAAAGAAATTTTTTATTCATTGTTTTCAATACTTCTACTTTACAAGCACGACTGTTCCTCTGGTTTTTTCTGAACCAATTTTAAGTATGTAAATATACACTCCAATGCTTGCGGCCTCCCCTGAGTCATTCTTGCCATCCCAGGAAACATTTACTTTAGTCATTTCTTCATCTTCAACTAAAGTGCGGATTAACCTGCCTGTTAAATCATAAATCCACAGACTAACTTTTTCAGGCGCAGGCAGGCTAAAACTAATTTGAGCGCAATCTAATTTTCCGTCCCCGTTTGGAGAAAATGGATTTGGAAAAAATTTCTTTTCATAGGGGAATATTTTTTGAGTGTCAATAACAAAAGAATATTTATAATAATTTAATTTACTGCCGTCTGTAAAAGTAATATTTTTTATTTCCAGAGTTACAATGCCGTCAGCCTCCGCTGTAACAGGCAAACTACCGCTCCAGGATTGATTGTCCGCCCAGCTTGGCGCTGTAAAATTATACAATTGGCCTTTTTCTGTAATCAATTGTATTGTATAAGGAGCAGTGCTTAAATTAACTTCCGCATTGAAATCAATATTGATTGTCACATTTCCCGCAGCTGTAACAGGAAACGGCGAAATATTTATTTTGGGATAAAAAGGGCCTGTAATAACCGCTGCTGAAGCAACTAATTTTATGCTATCAATATAAAAAGTTAGTTCTCCGTCATTATCACTATCTGCAATTTTAATTGTTTTCAATTGCCCGCTAGCTAATCCGAAATCAGCAAGCGGCACTGTTACTTTTTTCCATTCATCCTTAACTATTATTGCGCCGTCTATATATTTGTTTAGTTCACAAAGAGATGTCTTTGTTTCGTTTTCTTCCTTTTTCTCAATAATAATTAATAAATTTTGATTGCCTGCTGTTCCTCCATTAATCATAAAAGTTAAATATTTATAATTTGTAACAGAAAAAGAAGTACAAGTCAGAACAAATTTTGGCCAGTTATTCCCGGACATGGCGCAGGAAATAGCTTTGCTCCCGCTGTAAACAGGGGAACTGCTGTCAAAATTATATGCACTGCCGCTACCCATAGACTGATTTTCCCAACTGGAAGAAAGCGTATCTTCGTAAATTATCATATCAGCGCAGTAAACATAACTTACACTCAAAAACATTAAACCTATTAAGATAAAAACATTTTTACACATTGTAATTATTTTTCCTCATCTAACGAAATTTGACTCCAGCAGATTAAAATCATTTACCAATTCCATTATTGCCTGCCTGCAACTTTTTCCAACAACGCTTGTGTTGAAACTTGAATCGCCCCATTTAACCTGGTTGCGTGTTTTGAAATCAGTTACCATTTCATTACTCTGATCATCCTTTTCTGGAACTAAATGAGAATAAAAAGGCCTTATTTTCTGGTTTTTGTCTTCACCACTGCCTATTACTGTAAACGTTTTAGTACCGTCAGACAAATAATAACTGCATTCAAGTTCTATTTTTACTTTTGCATAATAATTCATATACTCAAAACAATAAGCGTCAAGGGCTGCCGCTCCTAAATCAAATTCAGTAACTTTGCCCTCTATTAAACAATTTTTAGACCCAAGAGCTCTGTTTTTACACGCTAATTTTTCTCTTATCACTTTATATTTCCCGGTACTGCTCAATTCTTCTACCAGCCATTCGGTTAGTTTGTTTTCTATTTTCCAAACATCGTTCCTGGCGTCAAATTTGGAACTGTTAACCAACTCTTTTACAAAAACCGCCGGCAGAGCCGACAATTTTTCTGAACTTAAAATAGAAATCAGAATAAATAAAATATATTTTGAACACTTCATTTTCTATGAAACATTTCCTTTATTTTCGTATCCGGCAAGGCGGTATTGTATAATCTAATTTCATCCAGGCCGCCCCGGAAATAACCCAGGCCTTCTCTTTTACCTAAATAAATATCTTCTTCGTCGCCTGGATCAATAAAACCTTCCTGGGGCTTGGTAACATCCAATTCGCCATTTATATATATCTTCATAGCTTTTTGGTCATAAGTTACAACAATATGATACCAATTATTGTCAATTAATGAAGCATTGCTAACAACGTTATATTGTACCGCGTTTGATATAATAACAAAAACAATCTTATTTTGCATTAATCTTAAAAAGTAAGAATTATGTTTATCTAAAAGAGCATTCAACTCTTTACTTTCAGCGGCTTCAGGTTTAACCCACAGCTCTAAAACCAACTCACTGCCTTTAATATTGCCTAAGTTAAATATATCTGAATAGGGTATGGTTACATGGTTATCTACTCCGTTAAAACTTAGCGCCTTACCGCGCCCGGGAGGGCCATCTATCCAGGTTGCCCCTGTTATAGTTCCTGGAGAACTTTTTTTCTTTTCATCTTTTATTTTATCCCCGGAACCTTCATTCAAACTATAATAAATTAACTCTGCTGGTTCAACTTCCTCTACTACTAAATTTTTCTTTTTTGATATTTCAGTTTTACCTGGAATTACATCCCCGCCAAAACTAAAACTGAATCCAATTCTATGAACTTGTCCCACCTGCATATATAACGGGCTAATGAAAGCGTAGTCAATAGAATAATTCAACCTTTCCTTGTTGACGTTACGGTAAGTAAAACCAAAAGACATATTACCGCCGGAGGAAATATAATTCATTCCCGCTCTTACTCCAATCAGTTCACTTAGCCATTTTTCTAGGCCTGTAAAATATTTCATTTCACTACCTTTAACCATAATATCAAAAGCATAATTTAAACCATTAGCGCTGCGGTATCCAAGTCCTGCTCTTGTTATTAAAGGCAAACATTCATTCTTGCTAACACTGATATTTGAGCCCAACAGATTATTACCTGCCACTGCGCAGGATAGTCTATCGCTGATTCTATATAACAGCCCCAAATCCAGGTCATTAGTGTTTTTTTCCAATGCTTCACTGCTGTCATTAAAGGAAACAACCTGGCTGCTGTTCCAACCCAGGTATTTGATATTCAACCCTAAACTAAGTTTACTGCCAAATTTGGAAGCAAAAGACAATGCTCCCACATATTCCGTATATTTATCCGCAGAAAAAGTATATAAATTAATTCCAATAACTCTTTTTGGAGAAAATAGCGGCTGAGCATAACTAACGAACTGTGAATTAATATTATCATTGACCAGTCCCGGATAAAGATTACTATAGAATAAACCTACTGACTTTTTTGACAGCTGGACCAAGCCTGCAGGATTAATTAAACCGCTGTCTACCTGGTCGCAAAGAGCCACATAGGCTTCACCCATACCCTGAGCCCTTACTCCGGGTGCTGTTGTTTCATCAAGGACCCCGAAAAGATAACTATCGCAAAAAACCAGAATCAGACATAAAAAAATATTTTTTTTCATTTAATCACGCAAACTTTTTTTGTTGTACTAAACCCTGGAGCTTGAGTTTTTATTAAATAAATACCTGATGGTACTGCTGCGCCATTACTATCTTTGCCATCCCAGGATTTAAGAGTCAAACCTGCATTAAAATCTTCATCTGCTATTACTTTCACTAAGGTCCTTTTAAAATCATACACTTTTATTTTTACTCTGCCGGAAGTAACCAAATTACATACTAGGGTTACTTGCCCGTTATTGGTTATGTTTATTTCATTGTTGAATAACCGGACAGAACCCAATTCAGCAGATATATTCCCTGTATAGAGCTGGCCAGTCTGGGAATCACTCAAAGGTGTGTAAGATCTATCGGGCGGCTCAAAGGCATAGCCTGTTTTACTTGGAGTTATTGAATAATATCCGGGTACCATCTGCTCGAATTTATAATAACCATTTGCAGCAGAGGTAACCGCATCTCCCCCGGACCCGCTTGCTTTTAATGTTACTCCACTAATACCCCTGCTATCTTTATCAGTGATAAATCCATCTATAGTATAGGTGGCGCCTGCATAAGTACCGGTAAAATTTTGGTTGGAATAACCAGCATTTAACCCAAGATAGGGTAAACTTGGCGGAGCAAACGTCCAATTATTTTTACTTGGTGTCACTACACAAGTAGATTTTTCTACTAAACCGTTGAATTCATAGTATCCATCAGCTAATGTCAAATATTGACTTGAAGTATTACCGGTGAGTGTTATAGCTACTCCGCTTATACCCGCCCCGCTACTTTTTATGGCCTTCCCGCTTAGCTTATATGTTGGCGGACCTCCTCCCTCTAATCTGAAATAATCAAAACAAAGAGTACAAGCAGGGTCATCCGGTCTTATAGAAAATAATACACGAGTAAGAGTACTCACATTTGGAATACCTGAAACAGAAATACTGTATGTTGTAAGAGCGCCTGCCGCCACTGAATTTCTATAACCCTGTGTTAGTTTCCCATCGGATGCATCCAAATAATCTATGTCAAATATAGCTGCTGAGTTATTTGGATTGTAGACATCAAACTTAAATTCATTGTATTGAGTCCAATCCTTTATTAAAAATGCATCTTTGTTAAAGTTAAAACCCGCGCCGCCCGCGCTGGGCGTCATCACCACTTCCATACTACCGGTTCCATGAGTGAAATGCCCTGCGGTATTGTCAATACTTATACTTGCGCTTCCTGTAGCTTTAATGTTCACATCAGCGCTATCGCAATCATTAATAAGAAACTGTCCATAAACCATATTGGCTGAACAGATAAAACTGATTAGCGCAACACTTGAAAATAATTTTCCTAACATATTACTCCCTATTTTTCCAACCTGAAATTATCAAAATAAAGCACACTTGGCAGAAATTGCTCCCTTACGGTAATAAGAAACTGGTCCATCCCTAAAACATCTCCGTAGGCTTTAAAAATATCATTTACAGGCAGCTTAACTGTATTCCATCCTGGCTTCAAAAAAACGTCATACTTTCTATATCTTGTTTCCTCTTCCTTTGTTATATTGTAAAGGTCAATATCAAATCTCATGATTTTACCGGGATTGTAAACATCTAAACAGAAATTTTCATACCCTTCTATGTCAGTTGTTTCCATTACTGAACTCAGAAGTTTAATACCACTAGTAGCCCCGGCGGCGGGACACTCTACTTTAATGGATGATTTTCCCTCACTAACGAATTCCTTTTTTGTTTCTAAATTTAAGGTCTCTCCTCCCGCATAAAGGGTAATATCAGAAATTACTGAAGCATCTTCAAATCTACAAATAAATTTTTGAGCTGTTGCCGGAACAGGTTTTTCTAATGCTGCCGGAGCCGGGGGTTCTGCGGGTTTTTCTAATGCTGCCGGAGCCGGAGGTTCTGCGGGTTTTTCTAATGCTGCCGGAGCCGGTGCGGGTTTAGTTGGTTTAGTGGTTGAAACAGTTTGTTTTTGTAGAGCTGTTGGTTTATTTAATTCTAAACTAGTCTTTTCAGCTTGTTGAACTACTGCGCAACTTGCTATCGTCACTAAAAAACAGCTTAATACTAAATACTTAAAATTCCTATTCATGTAACTTGCCCCCCCCTAAAATACTATTGAAAATGACATCCTGTTTGTTAAGCCAAAATCGCCTAAAAGACCTACTCCATAATCAAATTTATATTTCCTAAAATTAAACCCAAAACCCCAGGTAATAGAATCTGAATCATAACCCGCCTTATAACCAACCCTAAGAGCAAAAACCTTTACATACCAGTATTCTGCGCCAAGATTAAATTTTACTCTCTCATCAGATACTTTAATCAAATCTCCAGCAGCCAAAAGTATATGTTTATCGCTGTTCACTAAGTTATAACTAGCGCCTGTTCTGATAGTTAAAGGCAGGGATTCACTCTGAGTCATATATTTTATTCCCGGACCTATATTTTGTATAGCTAAACCAAAAGAAATTTTTCTGACCTTCTTTAATATTCCTAAGTCTACCGCATAAGAACTTGCGGCATATTTTTCAATCAAAGTTGAAGAAAGCATTTTTATACTTACCCCGGCATCACAGTTTCTAAAAAAATTACTTTTGCCCGCGCTCAATATTCCAACATAATCTTTATTTGCATTAACTGTCTTTACCCCGCTTTCTGTAAAAATATCCATAGCCCCGCCATCAAAACTTGCATAACTTGCGCCAAAGGATATTTTTTCAAACGGGTAAACCATTCCTAAAAAAGTATACTTACTATCTTCAACATTTTCTAGAAACATTGCTCCAAATTCTGGCCTGGCTAATAATGCTATACCTGCTGGGTTCCAATAAATTGCATTTACATCATCCGAAACAGCAGTAAATGCTTCTCCCATACCCAAGGCTCGCGCTCCAACAGTTTCAGTCAATATATATGAACCCTGGGAAAAAACAATTGATACGCAAAAAACAGAAAGAAATATTAATATTATTGACTTCTTTAATGAACTTAGCATTTTTTAGAAATTTAATCCCATAGAAACTCTATGAGCAGTTCCTAAGTCTCCTGCCGGACTGAACGCATAATCAAATTTTACTACCTTTGTATTATACCCTACACCTAAAGCCAATCCTCCCATCGCTCCTAAATCTGCCATCTTCGCTGTTGCTACGCCCGCCCGGGCATACAATCCGCCGGCTGCATCCTGAAATAACGCATACTCACACCCTAAATTCACCCCTACTCCCTCATCACTGGGCATGCTTATATCTACTCCTAAATTCAGTTTGTCTAAATTATATCCTGTTCCTACCTTTATATTCATCGGTAATGAACTCGTCTCTTTATCCACTTTTAAGCCCGACCCGGCATTCTGCACTACAAACCCTAAACATATCCTCTTGTTACCGCCTATATTCTTTATCAAACCACCTACATCCACGCCAAAAGTACTCCCGCTTGCATTATCTATCGATTCCTGTATCATCTTCGCGCTGATTCCTATCGCAACACTCTTGCTTACCCGCATACTTACCACCGGCGCTATCACTGTGTCTGTCATACTAAATGTTCCTATATTGGCGCCTGTATTGTCTGTCTTATCCATACTCCCTGAATTGAACATCGTAGCTGCTAATCCTAATGCTATACTTTTGCTGAATTTGTATCCAAAACCCACATATTCTACAGATGTCCCTTCTAACCACACAGTATGCGATAACGTTGCGCCTCCTCCACCTGTCTTCAACCCTACCAGCCCTGCCGGGTTATAGTACAAGGCATCTATATCTTTTGCCAAGGCCACGCTTGCCCCGCCCATACCGACGGGCCTTGCTCCTACATCTATCTTTAAAAATTGCGCCGCTGATGTGCCTGGTGACCCGGCAAATACTTCTAATGTAAATAACATACTCACAAATACCGCTGATAATACTTTTGCAAATTTAAGAATTAGTTGAACCATTTTTACCATCCTCCTATACTATATGATTTCAAACCTAAAAAAAGTTTTACAATTTGATAAAGTTATGCTTATCAATAAAAAAACCGAGTTGCTGAAAATATGCAATTGTTGCACAACCATAACTTCATAGCTATTGGCAAGACACCATTGCATTCCTTCGGTAACTCGGCTGACATGAATAATATTTATCACTTTTATTTTTTTCTACTAATATTCAGCATTATCGATGACCGGCTAGCATTTTGGTAAATATTACCTTTAGCCCCTTTGGTTTTGCGCCCTCAGATTTCTCGGAGTTTGCCTTTTCGGGTCTTATGAAGTTCAATAAGAAAAAATATCAAAAATCAAAGAACGACACTACTGATATTTGTATTATAACCTATGTTTGTAATTTTGTCAAGGGTTTTTTTAAAATATTTTTTCAAGCGCATTTTTCTCTCCAAAAAACTCCCAAACTTTAATTTTCCACATCATTCTATAACAAAAATAAAAACTTGTCAGGCGGGCATTGAAAAACTTGTTGCATTGAAAAATTTTAATTATTTATGTATAATTATTTTTAGGAAAACTAAACGTAAATATTCACCCAACCCCGTGTCATTCAGGGTCTTCGTAATCAGCGGGGCAAGGAGTTGAGTTAAAGAAAATGTATAAAAACATCTGGGATTTAATTGAATTGGAACTTTCCAAGAACAATATAGACGGTTATATAGGCCGTATATGGGAATCTGCCCGTTGGTTTTCGTTTGATAAAATAAATGAGACTGCAAAGACAATAGAAAAAATTATGAACGAGCTTGGGTTATCTGACACAAGAATAATAGAATACCCTGCTGATGGAAAGACAAGTCCCGGCGGTTTGGTAATGCCTAATGCCTGGGACGTAAAAGACGCATTATTGGAAATAATTGAACCCAAAATAGAAAATAAGGTATTAGCCCGCTACAAGGAAAACCCTCAATCTTTAATGATGTTCAGCCCTCCAACTTCCGATAAAGGAATAACTGCTGAAATAGTATTGATTGATTCTGCTGACAAAGAAGAAAGTTATAAAGCTCTGGACGTACGAAATAAAATAGTTTTTACTAATACTGACGGAATAAAATTGAGTGAATTGGCATTTTCAAAAGGAGCGGTAGGGATAATAAGCGATGTTTTATCTACTCCGTCACCCCTTTGTGATTTTTCAGATAAGTTAACTCAATGGCATAATTATACCATACCTTGCTGGCAAAATGGTAAAAAAGTTTTTGGTTTTTCTTTAAGCCCTGAAAAAGGGAAATTCCTCAGAAGTTTAATAAAAGAGCACGGGAAAGTCAGGGTTTTCGCAAAAGTAGATACCCGTATCTATAAAGGAAGTTTACCCCTAGCTACAGGATTATTTCCCGGAAAGACGAAAGAAGAAATTATTGTTACAGGGCATTTGTGCGAGCCAGGCGCCAACGATAATGCTTCCGGCTGCGCCTTAGCTCTTGAAATTGTACGAGCCCTTAAAGAACTGGTTAACAAAAAGAAATTAAATGTTCCCAAAAGAGGAATCCGTTTAATCTTTAGTTACGAAGTCAGAGGGTTGCAATATTTTGTTAACAATTTTGCGGGTAACGAAAATAAACTCAGGAAATTTATTGCAGGCATAAATTTAGATATGGTGGGCAATGACCAGAATACAAACAGGACTATCTGCCGTTTAATGCAAAGCACGCCTTTTGCTTTAAGTTATACGGATGTTTTGTTAGAAAAACTGTTTTCAAGGATTACCAGTGAAAACTCTCTTTTTAAGTACAAAGAAATGTCCTACTGTGAAGCGGATAATCTTTTGGGAGAACCGGCAATTAATGTTCCTATCCCCACTGTAGGCCAATGGCCTGATATTTTTTATCATACGTCCTTTGACAGGAAAGAAAATATTTCTTTGCCTACAGTATATGAAATAGGCAAAGCAAGCGGCACTTACATTTATTTTATTGCAAATGCCGGATTCAAAGAAGTTTTTTGGCTTGCAAGCGCTCTGCGCGAAAAAACAAAGAAAAAAATAATTGATTTTCTCGGCAGACAACTTGACGGCGGTAGTTTTAAAAATTTAGAAGAACTAGAAAACAGAGTTAAACATATACAACATAAAACAAAACTCGGATTTGGATTGCTTGCCAGATTAGTCAAAAATAGGGACCTGGGCCAGTTAAAAGATTATTTATCACAAATGGCTAAGGATCTTTCGCTCTTTGCTGCAAATGAACTGCAGTATTTCAAAAAACAGCAGAAATATTATAAAAAAGCCGGGTTAATAAAACAGAAAGACGTTTCACAAAAACCTATTTTAGCAAAAGAGGAACTGGAAGCAAGGGCCCTGGTTCCTAAAAGGAAATTCCTTGGCTACTTTTCCTGGGAAAGTTTTGATCAGAAAACTAAAGAAGAAATAGAAAAAGAATTAGAAATATCTATAGCTTCCGGGGTGGATAGAGAATTACGGTTAGTATTATTCCTGTGTAATGGTAAAAGGACCTTATTTGAAATTTGGGAATATCTAAAAAATGACGGCTACGATATAAATTTAGGCTGGTTGATTAAATTCATTAGAATTTTATCTGCACATTCATCCCGTTTTGTAGAAATTCAACACTGAAAGCGGTTAATCAATAAATTTTACTAGGTTTGTTAATGCCGGATTTAGGCTGTTTTCACTTACTATTTTACCGTTAACTCTGAACTTAGCAAAATAATGGCAGTTGGCGCAGTCTCCGTCTTTATTTATTCTCACCACGCATTTAGAACTATTAGCTGCTGCTCTTGTAAAAATCCTTTTGCTCTCTTGGTTTTTTTTACCTGCCAGCTCCCGTAAACCGTATTCCAGTTCTCCGCGCAGTTCTCTCAGAGTGTCATTGATTAGCCAAATGGAAAAACCATCATTTTCTTCTTTGATTGAAACCAAAACAGGTTCATAGGCCTTTTTAACATAATGATAACTGAGTTTCGGGCTTAAATAGTAATCAATTATTGTCCAACCAACCCCTCCGCAGCAATCAGCGTACATCCAAAACAGGGAGCCGCTGCAATTATATTTACGGCGCCTGAAGCTTTCAATGGCAAATTTCAAAGCTTCCCCTTGCAAAAGCTGGGAGAGTTTAATATATCTTGCTAAAGATAATTTCTTCGTGTCTTTAAAAAAAATAGAAATCGCTTTAAGAATAGTGCCTTTTTCAAATTTGTTATTATGGAACTGCCAGGAAGGAGAACCTAAATAATGTTCATTCTGAGGTAAATAGTGTTTTAGGCTGGATTTATTAGGGCAAGACAATACCCCAAACTCGCTTATAAACTTACCCTTGTCTTTTTGATAATTTTTATAGTCAGCAACTTTAATAACATCCCAATTATGCCTGTCCCCCTGGTTTTCACTATTGGGATGGTTGCCTCCATAAGGACTGCTGGGCCAATAAGGCCTGCCCGGATCTAATCGCTTACAGATTTCCCGCAATAGCCGATGATATATTTTCCTTCCATAAAAAAACCGTACCGGTCCAAAATGTTTATCATGAAACATCCAGTCATTTTCGTTGTTACCGCACCAGATAACTAAACAGGGGTGGTTACGTAATTCTTTAACAGCCAGTTCAGATTCCCTCTTTATTTCCCGGCAGAACTCAATATCATTGTCCGGATACAGGGAACAAGCAAACATAAAATCCTGCCAGACCATAATACCTTTCTCATTACAAAGTTCATAAAAGTAAGGATCTTCATAAATCCCGCCGCCCCACACGCGAAGCATGTTGAAATTAGCTTCTTCAGCTAATTCGATAAGTTTTCTATATTTTTCTTTGGTTACTCTGGCAAAAATTGAATCAGCGGGAACCCAATTTGCTCCTTTGCAAAAAACTTTTTTTCCATTAACTAAAAAAGTAAAAGATTTTCCACCCTCGGGCAGGGGGTTTTGCAGTATCTTTATTTCACGTATGCCGTATCGGCAGACATACTCATCTAAAATTTGCTGGCCTTTAGCCACCTTTAAGGAAAAATCATAGAGGTGAGGATTCCCCAGAGGCCTGGGCCACCAGAGCAAGGGTTTGTTCAATATTATCTTGTTTTTTATCTTGTTCAATCCCGGCTTCAAAGTAATTAAAACTTTCTGGAAGTGTCTTGTCCCGTTTCTTATTGATATATCAAGATTCAAAATTTGCTCTTTGTTTAAGAAATTTTCCAGGTCAGCCTCTATGGTTAGCTCTGCTGTATTTTTTTTGAGAAATGAACTTAAATAGACATTACGAATGGCTACCTCTTCATAGAAAACTAATTTTACGCTGCGCCAGATACCGCAGGTAAGAAGCCGCGGAGCCCAATCCCATTTAAAAGTAAACTGCGGCTTACGAATCCACATACGCCTTTCTGCTTTGGGCCCATATTCCCTTAATGGTTTATTTTTAGCCTTCAGTAGGCCGCAATCAAGTTTAATTATTAATACATTCACGCCTTCCTGGATTTTTTCACTTACATCTATACCATAAGGCACAAAACAATTGTTATGCCTGCCTATTTTCTCGCCATTAAGATATATCTCCGCAGTAGTATCTAGTCCTTCAAAAACAAGCTCTATTCTTTTATACTTAGCTGTTTTATCTATTGAAAATTCTTTGCGATACCACCATTCTTTTTCTTCAATCCAACGGCATTTCTCCGCATTCTTGGCATAAAGGGGTTCTTCAATCAAACCAGCTTTGATTAAGTCTAAGTGGACATCGCCGGGCACGGAAGCTTCAATCCAATTTCTCTTGTCATCTTCTACTGTCCGAATGTCTTTTCCCTTGATAGCGCTTTGAGAAATCCAGGTCAATAGCCATTTACCATTCAGCGATAAACTTTTCATTTAAAACCTCAAAAAATAAAATTCTTACTTCTTTTTTGTTAACAATTCAGCGCTTAGGTCTGCGCACTGACGTCTCCAACCATCCATCCAGCTGACATCAGGCATAGCATCTATATCATGTTGCCAGGTCCAGACATCGCTATCCGGCCAGGTATCAATACCGGGGCCTGAAGTTAAGCCTGCAGGATTTATATTCTTAAGAGTTTCAAGCTTAATTTTTTCTAATAATTCATTAACCTTTTTCTTGTCAACATCAGAACTTTCTTGCGCCAGAACAGACAACGTTTCAAAAGTCCTGCGGTCATCAATGCCTTCCCGTAAACTGTCCAAGACCCAGGCAGGAATCATTCGTTTTGACTTCTTCAGGCGGTACTGAACTGTGTTCAGTACATAGCCATATTTTTCTTCTGCGTTTAACGTCTCAAGTGTTACCCACCAGAGATTACCCCACCGAAAAGAATATTTTGCATTATAAAGAAAAGAACGGCAGCCTATATCAAAACGCATATTGCCGGGTTTTCGCAACATGTGGGAACCCCTGTATTCACCAAAAACCCCAGAAATACTTGTAAGCATCTTTGCTCCATACGGACAGCAGTTGTTAGAAACCCAGTAATCAATCGCTTTTGCTTTTGGGTGTTCATAAAAACGTTTCCAGTCCCCTGCCTGAAAAATCGTACAATAGGTTTTTGAACCCGGGATATTTTTTTTCACTAACTCGCTTAAATCAAACATACAGTCAACCATTCCTTCTCCCCATTTACTCACATCCGATGACTCATCGTTAGTTACAATTATAGGTAACCCCCAGCCTTTTTCTTTACAACGGTCATAAATTTCTTTCAGACGTTTTACATATTCAGTTTTATATTCCTCTGAAGGATATTGCTGAGTTCCACCCCAATTAGCAACCCGGTTTCCAAAACAACGTTCCTGAAGAAAATAAACCCAGGGCATATTTCTTTTGGGCCATAAACCTGATTTTTCTATTTCTTTTAACCTGGAGTCAAATCTATACCAGCCATAGGAAGCGCCCTTCCCCCAACCCTGATAAACAGTATCTGCCCAAAGCGCAACTGTATTAAAACCATAATCTTTAATCATTGAATAACCGTCAAGTCCGGGATTACCGCCTTCAAAAAAAGCGCGTAACCAATCATTACAATCATCCAACACCGGCAAAAGAACCTCAAAACACACTGGTATTTCCTGAATAATCGAGTCGTCAACACTTACCGTAATTTTGCCTGAATAAAAACCAGGTTTTTGTACTGAAGACACGCGAACTTGAAAAAGGAAACGCTGGGCATACTCTTCTTTCTGTTCAACCTCTCTATAGGCTTTCAAGGGAACAGCTACAGGAGTATTTTCTGCCATAAATGCAGGCAGCCATTCATACCAGGGTCCTTCAGGACGGCCATCCTGGCGAAATGGACGCGACCAGCGAATCGGTACCGGAATTATGCTGTAGGCGCAAATTTTTTCGCTCCCGATAATTCCGCCGCCGCCTTCAAGTTTAAGTTCACTTAGTTTTGCTTCAAGTTTACTCAACGGCTTAATACAATAACACTCAATGGTAAAGGAACGTGTCTGATTACGGCAGGACCAGGCTTTTATCACTGTATCTTTTGAAATCCGCTCTTCCGGCAGGGGCCTGCTTGAAGGAAAAACCATCCTGTCTTTTGAACGTAAAAAAAGCACCACACCGAGTCTTTTCTCAATAGCGGAAAGGGCTACAACCCGTTCCGATTCTTTTAATTCATCAATATCACGTTTAAATTCTTTGCACTTGGTTTGATAATACGGTATCATGGCATTAATTTCATCAATAATTTCCTGATATCCCTCTTGCGGGCTGTTACTTACTGAAGAACTTTCAGACGAAACTACATTTGTTGCAGAAAAAACAACACTAAAAATAAACAGCGCTATTAATTTACGCATAAATTACTCCTTTTGGGTTTCTAACCCAGTACTATTTTTACTTCCACCTTACTGCCTGCTTTAGGGATAGGAAGATACTTTTCTTTGTATAATTTGCCATTAACATATTTTTCTTTAATGCCCTTACACAGCCCCGCGGGATTTTCCACTTTTATATTATAGGTTACTCCTCTAAATTTACGAACTGCCTGAAAAGCTTTCCACTTTTTTGGAATACACGGATCTATTTCCAACCCCTGATAATGAGGTTTTATGCCTAAAATATACTGGGTTCCCGCAACATAGGCCCAGGGCGCCGCGCCTGTCTGCCAGGAATTGCGCGCTCTGCCAAATTCCGGGTGACATTTTCCAACCATAACCTGAGAAAAAACATACGGTTCTGCCTGATATATATCAGGGATTTCGTTTCTATTATAGGGGTTCAAAGACGAATAATATTCAAAGGCTCTGTCCCCCCTGCCCAGGATACATTCCGCTATCCAGGCCCAGGGATTCGGATGAGCAAATATCCCCGCATTTTCTTTAAACCCCGGTATGAATATTCCAGCTTCACCTATATTTGGATCATATTTTTCAAAAGGCGGCCATAATAAATGAAGCCCATATTTAGAAGCCAACCACCGGCGGACCGAATCCATGGCTGTTTTTCCGCGAGTTAAATCAGCAACACCGGCAATAACAGCCCAGCTTTGAGCGTTCAAAAATATTCTTCTTTCCGGTTTTCTAAAACCCCCGACTTTTTTTCCTTTACCATCAAACATTCTGACATACCATTCATCATCCCAGCAGGTTTCATTTATTCTTTCCGACATAACCTCAGCCATTTTCTTTGCCCAGGCAGCTTCTTTTTTTTTGCCGCAATAATCCGCCAATTCAGCAAAAAGTTTTGCCGCGTAAACAAAATTGCATGCTACCATTTGCGATTCTGCGGCGCCTGGCGGGTTTAAAGTGTCATTCCAGTCAGCGGTTTTAAGCAATGGAAGCCCCTGGTTTCCGGTATTAGTGTATACGTATTTCAAGGCTCTGCAAAGATGAACAAATAAAGTTGCTTTTCCTTTATCAGCAAAGGGGATAATTTTATTTAATATTCCAAAGTCGCCGGTTTCTTTTATATACGCGCAAACAGCCATTGGCAGCCAGGTGGGGTCGTCTGAAAAGCCTAAACCGCTACTCGTTTTACTTAAAGGAAAGTATGAGTGATAAGCATCTCCCTGCGAACGCTGAATAGCGGACAGGGTCAATATAATTTCTTTAGCTCTCTTCGGGTCAAGCGTTGATAAAGCTATTGATTTCTGTAAATAATCGCGAAATCCAAAACCTTTACCTATTCCTGTATTATACCAGGTAATCAATTTGTCCGAGTCGGTTTTAATTTGGTAACGGTTCCAGGTATTAGTGATAACATTAAACCCTTCATCCGGCGTTTTGACCTGCAGAACCGACAAAAATTCATCCCAAAACTTTTTTAATTTACTTAATTCATTTTTGACATTTTTAGGTTCCAGGTCTTGTTTAATCCATTTTTTTTCACCGTATTGCTTTTCTGTAACCCCTAAAGCAAAAACAATTTCTTTCTTTTGGTTTGGTTTAAGAGTAATTTTCAGCTCCAGCGCTCCAACCGGTATTCCGCCGTTGAAATTAGAATTTGCACCTTTGCCGTTTTCAACAGCAACCGGATTGCTCTCGTTGCGCCATTTACCAATAAAAATATCGCGTTGAACATCAAACGAATTTACCTTTCGGTTGGCGGTGAAAAAACCAAAATTCTGTTTCCAGGGTGTTTTTGTTTCAATATTGCCTTCTGCGGATTCAGCGTAAGAGTTATGATATACCGTATTATTTAAAAATTCTATACGCGCAGTATTAAGGCAGGCCTGAAGGTCAAAGACATCATTCCAAGCATTCCACATGGAAAATTCGGTATATCCAAAAATTGAAAGCTCTCTATTTGAGTTTGAAAGATTTTCAATTTCAAGATACCAAAGCTCATAATCTTTATTAACAGGAACAAAATATGTCACTTTTGTTTTTATTTTTAAATATTCACTTTCAATGGCAGTATAGCCCAGGCCATGCCGGCAAACAGTTTTGAACTTTGACAGGTCTTTGCCTACCGGTTGCCAGGATGCCGACCAGTAGTCTTTTGAATTCCTATCGTGGATGTAAATGTATTTTCCCGGGCGGTCCATGGTAAGCCCATTGTACCTATAGCGGGTTAATCTTTTATCTTTAGCGTCAATATGATAAGAATAGCCGCCGGCATTGTTTGAAATCATAACACAATAGCGGTTATTTGTCCCAAGAAAGTTCATCCACGGCTGCGGAGTATCGGGACGGGTTATAACATACTCTCTGTTATTTACATCAAAATAACCGTATTTCATAAGTTTCATAAAAAATTTAGGAGTAGCCTTAGGGAGTCAGGTAGTTAATTTATACTTTCTATTTGCAGTATACCAAAACAGCAACTTTGAGTCAAATAATATGCCGAAAAATGTTAAAAGAATAACAAAAACTATTATTTTTTTCTTGATTTTTTTAATTGTTTAATTTCTTTTTTTGTTGGCGGAGAAGAAGAAATTTCAAAATACAACTTGCACATAAGCGCCATTCCGAGAGATATGTTCTGAGAGCTGCTCTGCCCGGAATCCTGCTGAAAGACGGTTCTGGAATATATATGCAGGACATATTTTTCCCCGAGATATTTTTTATTTTTAGGGATTTTTATCAGGATATCTGTTTCCGCATTATCAGCGCCGGGGCTAAAAGTAAAAGAAGATTTTTCTAACTCAAACCAGTTTAGATCCGGGGCTGGCTCATACCCTTTGTGCGGCTCAGGAGGGGATTGAAGGAAAATGAGCAGCATCTCTTTTGAATTACCGTTATATTTAACACTGAATGGATAACCGAGTACCTGTTCAAGCCGGTAGGCCTGTCCGATTTTTAGGTTATGCAGGCGCATTATTCCGCAGGGCGAAGAGATTCCCCGGGCATAGAGCATCGTGGTAAAGCGGCAGAGCGGTAGCGTGGTAAGTAATAAGTAAGCGAGTAGCGAAAATTTGATTGTGTAATGTTTCATATTTTACCGCTTGCGCTCTATGGGGAATAGTCAGTTGGCTGCGCTGTAATAACCACAGGAATTGTCTGTTTGGAAGTAGTATGCGTAGCAACTGGTGTCCATAACTTAAACCAGAGATTTCGGTTACTGGCAGCGCCGACATTATAGCCGTTTGAAGAACCGCCGCTATCAATACCATATTTCGTTCCAGCAAAATTGCAATATACGGGTGTAGCCGGCGGTGAATATGGAATTATTACATCATTACCGCCTCCGGACGCAAAGTCCGAAGAATCAGGCCTTGCGCTATTGAATATCCCTTCCAGGAGAAATTCGTTTAGTCCCGTTGTGGTTGTGGCAACAGTCCATTCAGTATTTAAGGCTGCAAAAGCGTCTGTATCAATATATAATCCATAATTCTGATACACATTGCCTGTACTGGTGACAACAACCGCGCTTGCAGAAACAGAAGAAATGTTTGTTAAAAGTATACCATAATCATAGTAGGTTGGTTCAACTAATAAATCAAGTCCAAACTGGCAGAATAAATATACATTTGTAGCTAAAGTAGATTTTTCTGACCAGTGGGCTTTCATATCCGCTGTCCAGATACGGAAATAATAATAGGTTGAGTTTTGGGGAAGTTCTGTATCAACAATCCAGTCCTGTTTATCACCCGGCTTGACAGCTATTGGGCTGCCGGTACTAATTCTTATATTTGGAGTCATAGTTGACCACACGATGGCGTTTGGATTACTGTAAGTTATAGTTGACCACTGGATTGCAAATGTGCATCCTGCTGTAAGGTCACCTGAATAGCCGTCAGCGCCAGGCGCTGTCCAGGTAAGTTTAATCGTCCCCCAGTATTCGCCCTGGATTGCAGTAAGGTCTGTTATTACCCCGGGAATTACAATCGGGACATAACAGGATGTTTCATTTGAAATTGCCGACCAGTTAGGAACCTCGTCTGCTGTCCAGATTCTGAAGTAATAGGTTACTCCTTCTGTTAACCCGGTTACTCTTCTGGACTCATTCCTGAAAGGAGTTGTATTTGTTGAAAAAACAATCTGCGCTGAACCCGTTGACCAG
>JAHIVV010000059.1 GCA_018816525.1 Elusimicrobiota bacterium | reverse complement strand
TTCATAAACCCTTGCCCCATATGTACTAAATGTGCAACTATGCACAAATAGTATACATCATATTTTAATGGACGTCAAGGTCTTCGTGATTTAGGGTTAAGCAAATTCAATTTTTGTGTTGAGAATTTGTTCTAAGTTTAATAATATCTTTGAATATTTCTTTTTGTTCTGTCTTGTTTTCAGAAGTTAAAGTTCGCAACTGACGTTCGGGTATTTCAAGATTATTTTGATTAATCTGTTTTGTAATCCAAGGGATAAAGGGTTATGGGTAAGGATACTAATTCATTAATAAATATTGTATAATTGAAATGGTTTTAAAAATACTTACATGGGGGGTTTTATGCATCATGGCAAAAGTACAGAATGGAAAAAAGACAACGCAGCATCACTGAAGGAGTTGCTGGGTAAATGGTTCTTTTTGTTATACTCGCTGGTGTATGCAGGTTTTATTTTTATCAATGTAATGAGCCCAAAATTCATGGGTATTGATGTAAGTAATTGGAATGTCGCAATACTTTACGGTATCGGTCTTATAACGCTTGCCATGGTGCTGGCTGCTATTTACAATCATATAAGCACGCATGCCGAAGAACTGCTGAATCCGAAGGAAAAAGACGATGAAAACAAATAATAAAATAAGGAACAAAGAGGAAAGACTATGAACTATATCGTTTCGCCATGGGCAATAGTGCTGTTTGTTGCTTTTATTTTTTCAGTTTTAGGCATATCGTACCATTTTGCCAGGAAAACCAAATCATCCAAGGGGTATTTCGCTGCTGGCGGCAACATACACTGGTCGGTCAATGGAATCGCGTTTGCAGGCGATTATCTTTCAGCTGCATCATTCCTGGGTATTTGCGGCATGATAGCGGTTTCCGGTTATGACGGTTTTTTGTACTCCATAGGATATTTAGCCGGTTGGATAGTCGCATTGTTTCTTGTCGCTGAGCCGGTTAAAAGATTGGGCAAGTATACTTTCACTGATGCTTTGGATGCAAAATTCAATTCAAAAGGAATTCAGCTCACAGCAGCAATAAGTACGCTCGTTGTGTCGGTATTTTATCTAATACCGCAGATGGTTGGCGCAGGGTCTCTGGTAACACCGTTGCTTGGCCTGCCTCATGAAGCGGGGGTTTTGCTGGTAGGAATAATTGTTATTATTGTAGTTGCTACAGCGGGCATGACATCTACGACGTATGTTCAATTTTTTAAAGGCGGCATGCTGATAATTTTCTCGATGACGCTTGTTTTTATGCTGTTTTCACGCGGCATATCAACAAAACCTGACCAGGGCGGAGATGTTAAGTTTCATGAATATAAAAAAA
Organism: Elusimicrobiota bacterium; assembly: GCA_018816525.1. Lineage (NCBI taxonomy): Bacteria > Pseudomonadati > Elusimicrobiota > Elusimicrobiota bacterium. The sequence continues at coordinate 3,702 of JAHIVV010000059.1, read as the reverse complement.
TAACGGTTACAACAGTGTCTGATACTGCGGTAAAGATCGCGGATAAAACATATAAATTTGACAAGCTAATGCCGGCAGGTACAGGGAATTCGCAATCGATTTTTGTCAGGCTTACTAAAGACGGCAGGGATTCGATCTGGAAACTTAACGCAAAAGATAAAAAACTGGAAGAAACTTTATGGGTGACTCATAACCCGGATGGAACAAAGTTGTATAACGGCGGAAAGAAAGAAGAAGGATTGTTTTATCAGGTAGGGCATATGACTGAAATTGACGGGCAGTCCGGCGAATACCATACAGGTACTCTCAATATTTTCTCATTCATAGCCAAAATTAAAGATGGGATTGTGGTACGGTGGAGCAAGAACACATTAGTTGACGGACAAGTCAGGTATGACGTTTATTCCCAGAACCCGACGCCGGGAAAGGCGGTGCTAAAACCAGGCTTAAAATTCAAGGTAGACTCAGAAAAGGGAGCATTACCGAAGGATAAACTGGACTTTATCTCCCTGATGATAGCATTGTTTTTAGGTACCGCTGCTTTGCCGCACATCCTGATTCGTTATTATACTGTTCCGGACGCGCGCAGCGCCAGAAAATCGACTATCGTAGCTATTGGCGCAATCGGGTTGTTCTATTGTTTGACGCTTTACATGGGTTTAGGTGCTATGGTAAGCGGAGTCCTTGATCTGACTAATGACAACATGTCCGCGCCGCTACTGGCCAAATCATTCGGGGTTACTATTTTTGCGATTGTATCGGCATTAGCTTTTGCTACGGTATTAGGAACAGTCAGTGGGTTAATTGTCGCGGCTTCAGGCGCGGTAGCTCATGATATAATGGACAGGTTTATGGGCATGAATATGGAAGACAAGCACAAAGTGTTTGCAGGTAAAATTGCGGCTGTTTCCGTTGGTTGTATTGCGATGGTATTAGGTATTCTTTACAAGGGAATGAACGTATCGTACCTGGTTGGCTGGGCATTTGCTGTAGCCGCGTCAGCTAATTTTCCTGCAATTATTATGATACTGTTTTGGAAGAAAACCACGTCCAAAGGAGTTGTTGCTTCCATTGTAGTGGGCCTATGCTCAGCGATGGGATTAATACTTCTGTCACAGGAAACTTATAATAATGTGTACCATTTGGTGAATGTTAAAGCTCCGGTTCCGATTAATAACCCGGCGATTATTTCTGTGCCGTTGAGTTTTATTACTTTGTATGTTGTTTCCTTGCTGACACAGAAACAGCGAAATAAATAAATTCGCATGAATCACAAACTGCCGGGCTTTGAAAATTCCAGGGGAATATTTTAAGGAGGTTTTAAATGAGAAAGAGATTTATTGTGTTGCTGGTTTTATGTGGCGGTCTTTCAACGGTTTTTGGGCAGGTCCAATTCGGCGGTCTAGGGCAGGTGCAACTGGTAAACGACACTTCCAAGGCCGGTAAGGAATTATATTTTACAGTCAGACGCGCGCGTATTTTTGCCAAGGGCGATATTTCAAACAAAGTCGGGGTTTTCATGCAGATGGAAACCTGCACGGTGTTAACAAACATGCTTGACATGACGATCGACTATAAAGTGCCGCTGGTAGGAAAGATAGCAATCGGCCGTTTTGGTATTCCGCTGGGGTATCAGAACACGGTATCTCCTTTTAATTTGCATACTATCAATTCCTCGCAAGTTATCTAAAAGCTCGCTGGCGGCGGAGCAAAAGATTTTGGAGTAAGAGTAACGGGTAAATCAGGCAGTGTGGATTGGGTGCTGGCCGGTATAAACGGTTCAGATTTTAGCGCGATGTTGGCAAATGCGGAAGAAGACAATAACGTGAAAGATTTTGCAGGAAGGATTGGGTATTCTCCGTTAAATAATCTGTCAGGGGGCGTTTCCCTGTATAGCGGAAAAGCCACCGTTGCGGCACTCACAAGGAACAGGACCGGCCTTGATATTAAATACGAAGGCGGCCCCTATTATCTGCTTGCAGAATACATGACAGGAGAGAATGATGTTATAACCGCGCAGGGTTATTATGCCGAAGCGGGTTACAGGATATCCGACTTGCAGCCGGTAGTGCGTTATGATGTTTATGACGGGAATACCGCAGCTGCAGATAATAGCGAAATAACAATTACAGCCGTTGGCCTTAATTATTATCTGGGCGATAACGCGAAACTTCAGTTCATTTATGAAGGAAAGCTTGACAAAGCAGGCGTAGGATGGTCGGACGCCGATAATAACGTCTGGATTTTACAGACAGCGGTGAAATTCTGACCTATAGCAAAACGCTGGATAACAGGTATCGCCTTGCTTGAGATCGGTACGCAAAACCTGCTTATTTTCCGGGAAAAGCCCTGTAATTCCTTATAATTCTCAATAAAATAGGTTCTAAGTGCGTCAAGTTCGCGGAGTTTTTTGTATTTCGAACCAGTATAACTCAGCGCGATTGAGTTATTGTAGTTCGATTGTTATTAGGTCTTCTTTGTGGAAGACCTTTTTTTATTGAAATCGAAAATATTTTAAATTCATGGGCATAACTTACATTAACGCACTTAAGTTATTTACACAATATTCAGGCAAATCAGAAAAATAAACTTCCTTCCTGCCCTTTGCAACATTTACTATCAGACCCGTAACGCCTTTCCACATAACGGCCCAACTTCCTTGAAAATTGTTTTTGGTTCCTTTACGTATGTTCTGCAGGACATATTTTTCTGCTTGGTCAATCAGGTAAAAAAGGTCGCCCTCAAAATCCTTCATATCAAGCGGGGTTACAGTATCAATTGTTTCAAAAACTGCGCACCTTAATTTTGCATTGGGGAAAAATAACCGAGGTTTCTTACCGAAAAGAATAACAGAAGCATTCAGCAAACTGTCGTTTCTTGTAATAAGATTCAAGTTCTTCAGGGCGGTTTCTATCGAGGTATATTTTAACCTTAGCGGAACTGATATTGGTTAATTTTGCGTCTTTGCAAATTTCGATATTATTGACAAATATCTTAAAATGTAATATAATTCAAGTCATGAATAATAATCATTCAAGCAAAGAAACAGCGTACAGGCCTCGGATTGTTGCAGATTCCGTATCAAAAGCTGCTAAAGAAAGCCCTGTCATAGTGCTTACCGGCGCAAGACAGACCGGCAAAAGCACTCTTCTGAACAAGGATCCTCATTTTTCTGGATGGAAGTACTTCAGCTTTGACGACCTGTCGCTGGTAGCTCAGGCAAATTCAGATCCATCTTCGATATGGGAAGGTTTTGACAGGGTAATACTGGATGAGGTCCAGAGAGTCCCCGCAATCCTGTCAGCAATTAAACGGACGGTTGACAAAGACCGGCATTTGAAAAAGTTTATTCTCTCCGGGTCGGCTAACCTGCTTCTCATGAGCAGGGTAACAGAAAGCCTCGCAGGCCGGGCGTTATATTTCCCTCTGTACCCTATGACGCTTGCTGAAATAAGAGAAACAGAAATGACTGATATACTGAAAGACCTGCTTGATAATGTTCCCTTAAAACCAAAAGTTATCAAAGCGCCTAAGGAGAATCTGTTTAAACTGATGTCAAGAGGGTTTATGCCGCCTCTATTGCATATTTCTTTACCGGAGAATGTAACAAGATGGTGGGAAGGGTATATAATGACTTATCTGGAACGGGACCTGCGGCAGTTATCGCAGGTGGAATCCCTGGTTGATTTCAGAAATCTTATG
>JAHIVV010000058.1 GCA_018816525.1 Elusimicrobiota bacterium | reverse complement strand
CAGGATGGGCGCTGCTTACGCCGGAGTATTTGAAGTTTCGGTAGTTGCGGGATTGATCACTGTTTTATTTATAACCGTAATTGCCTTAACAAAGGAAGATTCGCAGGTTCAGGAAAACAGGTGGCCGTTAATTGTGTTCCCGGTATTGATAATTTTATTTGTTCTTGGCGATATAATGATAATGAGAAAATTTATCGGAGACGCGACTCCGTATATTCCTGCAATAACAAAAGCTGAAAATTTTGGAGATACGTTCTGGACAAAAAGAACTTATGACCTTCTGGGGCAGGTAGGAGTAATATTTGCCGGCGTTTTTGGAGTATTCGCGCTGCTTAAAAGGAAAAAACAATGACCCATATTACATATTTAAACTTTGTTGTTGTTGGAGTTTTGATTTTCACCGGGCTTTATTGCCTGCTGACAATGAAAAACCTGATCAAGCTTTTGATAGGCGCGGAAATTATCGCAAAAGGCATTTCCCTGGCGCTTATTGCAGGCGGTTTTGAAAGAAACAATATAATGATCGCCCAGGGGCTGACAATAACCTTCATCGTAATCGAAGTGGCTCTTGTTGCAGTGGCGTTGGCTATCATCATAAATATACACAAGTACACAAAAGAGCTTGATATAAGATTGTTAAAGAAATTAAAAGGTTAACCCAAAGGGTTATATGGAAAAGATATTACCACTAATCATTGCTTTGCCGGTAGCGTTTGTAATTTTCCTGCTCATCTTCTGGGCCATTTACAGAATCGGCGGGATGCTCGCAGCCAAGGGCGCGAATTCAAAGGGCAAATACACAACTTATGCCTGCGGCGAAGACATCAACAGCATAAAAATACCTTTCGGGTATGAATTATTCTTTTTATTCGCAATATTTTTTACGATTATGCATGTAACTGCGCTTGTAATTGCCACATTGCCCAAAGGGCCGGTTGTATATTTTGGAATATTTTACCTTGTAATGATATTTATTTCCGTATTGACGCTGTTAACAAAAGAAAAGTAAAGGAAGGAATTTATCCTTGATTAAAAAACTCGCAAAATGGTCCAGGCTGAAATCACCATGGATTCTTCATTTAAACAGCGGCGCCTGCAATGCCTGCGATATTGAAATTGTCGCAGCATTGACTCCCCGTTATGATCTTGAACGTTTCGGCGTGATACTTAAAGCTACGCCGCGCCATGCGGATGTTATTATCGCCTCCGGCCCGGTTACCAGGCAGATGAAGGAAAGAATTATCCGTATTTATGAACAGACGCCCGAACCGAAGTTCGTCGTTGCCGTAGGCGCCTGCGCGATGTCCGGATGCGTTTACCGCGGCTGTTATAATGTTATCGGAGGAATTGACCAGGTTATACCTGTTGATGCATATATTCCCGGTTGCCCGCCGAGGCCTGACGCAATACTTGACGGCGTAGTTAAATTGCTCACTAAACTGGAGAAGAAACTTTGAAAGAAGATCTAATAATAAATAATTTAAAAGAAAAATTCCAAACTGACATACTCGAAGCGAGCACCACCTCCCCTAGGCGCGTAACCGTCAGAGTGACGCAGGCTATCCTTCTTGATGTAATAAAATTCTTAAGAGATGAATTTAAATTTTACCACCTTTCAACAATCACTGGTTTAGACAAAGGCGATTTTGAAATGCAGTATCATTTTGCAAATGAACTCGCTGTCGTTACGGTAAGCACAATGGTGCCAAGGGCTGAATTGAAAATGAAAAGCATCTGCGCAATAATCCCGGGCGCAGTTTTATACGAAAGAGAAATCCAGGATATGTTCGGAATCACGGTTGAAAATATTCCTGACCCGCGGCCCCTGGTAATGCCCGACGATTGGGAAGAAGGCAATTACCCGTTGCGTAAAGACTGGAAATTTGAAAGGAAACCAGAAGTAATTCCAGGAGAGAAAAATGGAGATTAAAATCCCCATAGGACCTCAGCACCCAGCCCTAAAAGAACCTATCAGTTTGCGCGTTACGATTGACGGCGAACAGATAAAAGACGTGGATTTGCGCCTTGGTTACAATCACCGCGGAATAGAAAAACTTGCTGAAGACAGAAACTGGGTTCAGAATATATATTTAATGGAAAGAATCTGCGGCATCTGCTCGCATTCTCATACCACCTGCTATGTCCAGGGTGTTGAAAAAATACAGGGTCTTGAAGTCCCCCGGAGGGGGCTTTACATAAGGACGCTTGTTGCTGAGCTTGAAAGGGTTCACAGCCACCTGCTTTGGCTTGGTGTTGCCGGCCACGAAACCGGTTTTGATACATTCTTCATGTACACCTGGCGCGACAGGGAAATAGTTATGGACATTCTGGAAACTATTTCCGGAAACCGCGTGCATTATTCTATTAATTCAATCGGCGGAGTCCGCAGGGACATTGACGAGATGCAGAGAAAGCATATCCTTGATTCGCTTGATACGCTTATCAACCGTACGGAATATTATACCAGGATCGGTACTACCGAACCTTCATTTGTCGCCAGGCTTGCAGGCGTAGGCCCGCTCACAAAAGAACAGGCAATAACGCTTTGCGCGGTAGGCCCGGTGTTGCGCGCATCCGGTGTAGCGAATGATGTAAGAAAGGATGACCCGTATGCAGTTTATGATGAACTTCCTTTTAATGTTTGCACCGCAAACAGCTGCGATGTACTTGGCAGGGTGGTAGTCCGCGTAAAAGAATTGCTGGAATCATACAAAATGATTGAATATTTATTGAAACACCTTCCTGATGGGCCGGTAAGCGTGCGAGCGCCCAGAAAAATAAAAGAGGGAGAAGTAGTCAGCAGATATGAAGCGCCCCGCGGGGAAGACCTTCATTTTATAAAGAGCAACGGCTCGGACAAACCTGAAAGATTAAAAGTCCGCGCCCCGACGCTTGCAAATTATCCGGCGACGGTTGAGATGCTGAAAAATATGTATGTTGCCGATATTCCGATAATTTTCGCGGCCATTGACCCTTGCGTATGCTGCGCCGAGCGCGTAGTTGAAATGACGGACACAAAAGGCGACGGGAAGATGCGCACCATCCGTTTCAGCGATTTAAGAAAACAAGCGATTGAACACTATAAAAGAATTGACCTGACGAAAAAAGCGAAGGAAGCAGTATGGCCATTCTAAAAGATGTTTTGTATTTGCTTATTTATCCGGGAATATTTTTCCTGATGTCCTACTCCATGTTTGTTGAATGGGTTGACAGGAAAGTTTACGCGCGCCTGCAGAACCGCTGCGGCCCGCTTCATACCGGATACGAAGGCATGCTTCAGCCGCTGGCTGATTTTATAAAGCTTATGTTAAAGGAAGACATTATTCCCGAGAGGGCGGACAGATTTATGTTTGCCGCGCTTCCTGTTATCGGATTGACAATTGTTTCCACAGCCGCGTTACTTTTGCCTGTATGGCATTATGCGGATTATTCCACTTTTAATTCATTTCAGGGTGATTTAATTGTAATAATATATCTTCTGAGCATGGCGACACTGGTATTTTTCCTTGCAGGCTGGCACTCTACAAACCCGTTTTCAACTCTTGGCGGCGTGCGTGTAATTACGATGCTTTTTGGATACGAAATTCCATTTTTGCTGGTGTTGTTAGGCCCGGCAATACTGGCAGACAGCTGGAGAATGACCGAAATTGCGGCATTTTACCAGGCAAAGCCGTTATTGCTGCTTATAAATATAATCGGTTTCTTTGTTGCGCTGATTTCGCTTCAGGCAAAACTTGAAAGAACGCCGTTTGATATTCCTCATGCCGAAACGGAAATTGTAGGCGGCACTTTTACGGAATTTTCAGGAAAAAAATACGCTTTTTTCAGGTTGATGACTTCCATAGAGCTGATTGTAGGCAGCGGCGTAATATCCGCGGTGTTTTTAGGAGGATTCCCTGGCGGGCTCTGGCTGGGTTTTGCCTGGTTCATAATTAAAACGACAATTATTGTTATTTTGCTTTCGCTTATAAGAGCGCTTCATTCAAGAATCAGGGTTGAGCAGGTTGTCAGTTTTGCATGGAAATATCTGATGCCGTTAGCGGTCATCCAGATACTGATAGTAATAATTGCCAAAGGATTGATTGGATAGCTAATTGGAGAAACTATGAAACTTGCGGTTTTTTTGCCCGAAATCATAAAAAATTTCTTTAAAAAGCCAAATACAGTGAGATATCCTTTTGAAAAACTCGTTCCTCCGAAAGATTTCCGCGGCACGCCGGTATTCAATTCATCCACCTGCATCGGCTGTAAAATCTGCATGATGAACTGTCCGGCAGAAGCCATTGAAATTATCAGGGTGTCCGAAACAGAAAAGAAATTCAAGATGATCCTCCACAACGACCGCTGTATCCACTGCGCGCAGTGCGCGGAAGACTGCAACAAAGATTCCATAAAACTCAACGAAGAGTATGAATTAGCCGCCTTCGACCGCAACAAACTCAAAATAGAATATTTATAAAAATCGCTTAGGTTAATAATTTAACAATGAATTGCTTAAGTTAACACCATTCCATATGAAAAGAAAACTAGTTTTTTTATTTTTGATCGCGCTTATTGCCGGCAGTTCAGTTTTTGCTGATGCGGGAAAACCCATTAAGCAAAAAGCGGTGTTTGGGTATTGCCAAACAAGCAATAATGGTTCCGTGGAAGGTTGGATTATTGACAGCGAGGGCAATGTAAAAACCCAGGAGCGGGATAAACCTTTAGGAAAGATTGATAAGGTTTTTTTAGATGAGAAGCGCCGGCTGATCAAGGCTCTTGTAGGGGGGCCTTATTCTGAAAGAAAAGGCAGCGAGGGCAAAGAAGGCCTCCGGAAAATTTATTTTTGTTATTGCAATAGTTTTTTTGGATTAAAACGCAGAAAAATTATACTGAAAGAATCGGGTGATTTCACGCAGATTAACAATAATGAAAATGCTAAGGATATAATTTCCTGGCTGGAAGGTATTGAATCCGGCATAGAACAGATAAAACAGCTGGAAAAGCGAGTGACAAACACAAAGTGATAAACCCAGCATGGCTTGACAAATTACTGGAAGAACTTAAAGGCCCCAAGGGGAAGCATATAGTCGTTGTGGGTATCGGCAACACAATGAAAAATGATGATGCGGCCGGTGTGCTGACAGCCCAATCGTTAATGGAAAAACTTCCAAAAGACGCGACAGTGGCCGGTAAAATAGATGTGGTTATAGCTGAGGATGTTCTTGAAAATAATACAGGAAAAATCAGAAAATTAAACCCAACGCATATCGTTATACTTGATTCCTGCTATTGGGGCGAAAAGCCGGGCGCAGTAGCGCTTGTAGATAACAGCAAAATAGAAGAAGGGGATGTTTCTACGCATCACCTGCCTTTGTCCATGGCAATTAAATTTTTTGAACAAACCATGAACGCAAAAGTTATAATAGTCGGCATAGAGCCGCAATCGCTTGAGCAGGGTGAAATAGTTTCGCCTTTGGTAAAGCAAGCAATAGTAACTGTTTCGGGCCTGCTTGCAGACAACCTTCCGTCGATATTTTAAAATAAATCGGTTAAAATAAATCGGTTGCGTTAGCCCTCCTTTTTTTATATAATCTTCTCATTGGTGCCTACCATAAACTAAAAATCCAGAAAACAAAATCTTTTAGGAGGATATGTCATGAAAGTCAAGGATTTTCTTATGTCAGCGGCAGTTCTGTTGTTGGGAAGCCCAGCAGCATTTGCGGGCGAGTCAGACCTTATTCTGCCGGATTTAGCTTCTGTTTATTTTATGGGTTTTACCGGCAGGTCTATATTGATGGTTGGCCTGCTAGTATGCCTTTTCGGCCTATATTTTGGTTTCCATTACTACAGAAAAATCAGGAATTTGCCCGTGCATAAATCCATGAGCGAAATTTCGGAGCTTATATATGAAACCTGCAAAACTTATCTTATTACCCAGGGTAAATTCATTCTTATGCTTGAAGGGCTTCTTGCAATAATTATAATCTTTTATTTTGGCTATTTAAAACACCTGGAAGCGTTCAAAGTCGGCATGATAATTATTTGTTCGCTCATAGGTATTATGGGAAGCTACGCTGTGGCGTGGTTCGGCATGAGAATCAACACCTTTGCCAATTCCCGTTCAGCTTTTGCCTCTCTTAAGGGAAAACCTTACCCTGTTTATGATATCCCGGCAAAATCCGGCATAAGCATCGGTATGCTTCTTATCAGCATTGAACTTTTTGTCATGCTTTGCATTCTGCTATTTATTAATCCCGCTTACGCAGGCCCTTGCTTCATAGGGTTTGCCATCGGTGAATCACTCGGCGCTTCTGTGCTTCGTATTGCCGGCGGCATTTTCACCAAGATAGCGGATATCGGCTCGGATTTGATGAAAATCGTGTTTAACATAAAAGAAGACGATGCGCGCAACCCGGGCGTCATAGCTGATTGCGTGGGAGACAATGCCGGCGATTCTGTCGGCCCCACAGCTGACGGTTTTGAAACCTACGGTGTTACTGGAGTAGCTCTTATTTCTTTTATATTACTCGCAGTGCCGAATACTACACTGCAGGCCCAGCTTCTTGTCTGGATATTTGTAATGCGCCTGGCAATGTTGATAGCCAGCTCAATATCATTTGAAGTCAACCAGATGATTTCAAAAGCGAAATACAGCAAGCTTGACAACATGAATTTTGAACAGCCTCTTACCAACCTGGTTTGGATTACTTCATTTGTTTGTATCGGCGTTACCTATTTGCTTTCGTACCTCTTCATTGGAAATGTCGGTGACGGCACAATCTGGTGGAAACTTTCAACAATTATCAGCTGCGGAACCATAGCCGGCGCGGTTATACCGGAACTTGTAAAAATATTCACTTCAACTGAAAGCGCGTTTGTTAAAAATGTTGTCACTTCTTCGCGCCATGGCGGCGCTTCGCTTAACATTCTTGCAGGTTTAACATCAGGCAATTACAGCGCTTACTGGATGGGCCTGGCGATAATGTTCCTTATGGGTATCGCTTACGCTATCAGCACGCTTGGGTTAACCGCGCTTATGATAGCCGCGCCTGTTTTTGCTTTTGGCCTGGTAGCATTCGGGTTTTTAGGCATGGGGCCGGTTACAATCGCCGTTGATTCTTACGGGCCGGTTTCGGATAATGCCCAGTCAGTTTACGAACTTTCACTTATTGAAGCTGTGCCGAACATAAAAGCGGAAATAAAAAAGGATTTCGGTTTTGATCCGGATTTTGAAAAAGGAAAACACTATCTTGAAACAAATGACGGCGCTGGAAATACTTTCAAGGCTACGGCAAAGCCGGTATTGATAGGCACAGCTGTTGTCGGCGCCACAACAATGATATTTTCCATCATTGTATTGCTGACTAAGGGTTTGCAACCGGAACTGGTCACAAACCTTTCAATACTTAACCCATTATTCCTGCTCGGGCTTATGGGCGGCGGTGCGGTTATTTTCTGGTTTACCGGCGCTTCAATGCACGCCGTAACCAGCGGCGCCTACAAGGCAGTAGAATTTATCAAAGCAAATATAAAACTTGATTCCTCAGTCACAAAAGCTTCTATAGAAGATTCCAAAAAAGTTGTTGAAATTTGTACCAAGTATGCCCAGAAAGGTATGTTAAACCTCTTCCTGGTTATATTCTTCAGCACTCTTGCCTTTGCCTGCTTAAATCCTTATTTCTTTATCGGATACCTTATTTCTATAGCGTTGTTTGGTTTATACCAGGCTATATTTATGGCTAATGCCGGCGGAGCGTGGGACAATGCCAAGAAAATTGTTGAAGTGGACCTGAAAGAAAAGGGCACCGAGCTTCATAAGGCGTGCGTTGTGGGTGATACTGTCGGTGACCCATTCAAAGATACGTCTTCGGTAGCCATGAACCCTACAATCAAATTTACTACGCTTTTCGGGTTACTGGCGGTTGAAATGGCTATTGAGTTAAGCCGGAAAGTCAGCTTAACTTTGGCGGTTATATTTTTTGCTATCTCGCTGGTTTATGTTGTGCGCTCATTTACAGAAATGAGGATTAAGTAGCTAATTAATAAAAAAATATATATAGGGGTTTATGGCATTAGAAGCATTTATAATTTTTTTAATCGTAATAAACGGATTCATGGTTTTCTTTTTCCTGCAGTTCATTTATTACGGGCTGTTCTCCTATTTTTGTCATTGGAGAAAAAGATACGACCTGGTCCTGAACCAGGGGACCCTGGATAAAATCGCTTCCGATAATTCCGTAGCTGTGCCCAAAATAACAATAGTAGTGCCCGCCCTCTATGAATCAACCCTGATTACTGCCACCATAGACATGTTTGTAAAACTTAATTATCCGAAGGATAAATATAGAGTACTGCTTGTGCTTGATGACAAGGAACTCTTTGAAAAACCCTACAATGAGACTACCCACTGCTTTGTGGAAGATGAAAAAGAAAGATATAACAAACTCTACGGTGATGATTTCATCATGCATACCTCAGTACCGGTAAAATTTGACGGCAATTATCCGGGAGCGTTCTCTAGCGAACCGGTAAAATCCAACAAACCCAGGGCTTTAAACTGGGTGATGAGCTTTATCCCCAAGGATACCCAAATAGTGGGGTTCTATGATGCCGATTCCCAGCCGGATCCTGATACTTTATTATATGTTGCGCAGAAATTTATTGCAAAAAAAGACCGGCCGCTTTTAGTCCAGGGGCCGGTGGTTCAGGTAAGAAATTATTTCAGCCTGAAGGTGATGAATAAAATATATGCATTATCCCAGGCGATTACTCACGAGTGGTTTTTGCCGGTTTTGCTCAGGCGACTGCCGTTTATCGGGGGAACGAACTTTTTTATTGAGCCCTATTTATTGTATTCCGTAAATGGATTTGACCAGGAAGCGCTTTCAGAAGACCTGGAATTGGGGTGCAGGCTTTACATAAAAGAGGATGTCTGGCCGCAATTTTTACCATTTATTGCAACGGAACAAACTCCTCCTAATTATAAATCATTTTTCAGGCAGAGGGTCCGGTGGGCCAGCGGTTATATGCAGGTGATAAAGTATATGCTTATTGAAGATGGAAGCATCTTCAAGAGATTCCGGATTATTACGATGCTGTTTTTATACGGTATATTCCCCTGGATGACTGCGCAGCTATTGTCCGTAACAACCCTGGGCATATTTCTTTTATCCTTATTAGGTATAACACGTATTTTTGTTTCAGTGCCGGCAGGGATAAAAATATTTTCGGTTGCAATGAACTTTTTCTACTTTATTTTCTTATTGGTTTATTTAAAGCATTCAATAAACAAATTTTATATATTGGTAAAACCTTCCAGGCATAAATCTTATGGTTTGATAAAATATGTCGAGCTGTCAATTCTTCCTATAGCCGCATTATTTGGCGGCTTGCCTTACACCTACGGTTTTTTTGCTTCCATTTTCGGCCGCAAAAAAACCGTCTGGGTAAAAACCCCCCGCACGGTAGAATAAGTTCTGTATACTTCTCTTATGAAAAATATTACTTTAAAACATAGGCAAGCTTTACAAGTTATCTTATCAAAACTTTGTTATTCCGAGAGTTGCTTTCATTCCTTTATCCCAATTATCCCAAAGATAAGCATTTTCTTTACCATCAGCAATTAAACAAAACGCATAACGGACTTGCTCTTCATAAAATCTGCAAAAAGCTCCTCTCGTTTCAATATTGCCATGTAGTCCATAGGCTTCTGCAGGACATGGAGCGCCGCAGAAGTGGCGAATGCTACAGTGAGCGCAAGGATCAATATTCTCAATACTTCTCTTTGTGACAAATTTAAATGGTTTGCTTTCTAAAACTTTATTGATATCATCTTCAAAGATATTGCCACCTTTAAATTTTTTAAGTCCAATAAATTCACTGCAGGGAAATAAATCTCCGTTGCTAGAAATTGCAAAAAAGCATCTCCCTCCGCCACAAGGAGAAATATCACACATAAGCCTACGACCAGCAGGAGCAATAATACTAACTAAGATATTGGCGAAATTTGCAATAATAAGTTTACGGCCGGTCTTTTTATATAGTTCATAAGTACAATCTAATGCTTCAAGATAATATTTTGCTAATTCAGAATCTAAAGGCTTGTGCTTACGTGCTTCCGGGAGAGTACAGCGAACAGGATTTAATATACAAACGGGTACTTCCATCTTATGTAAAAATTCAACCATCTTAACAAGAGAGGACATGTTTTCTCTTGTTACGGTACAAATCACGGAATAATTTTTATACCCTCGGAGTCGGAGATGGTTCATTGCCTCTATTACCTTCTGAAAGACGCCCTGTCTACTCCAAGTCTTGCGTAATCGGTTCGCCACTTTTGCCGTATGCCCATCAAGAGAAAGACCAATACTTATTCCTTTCGAAATCAAAAAATCTATATTTTGCTTATCCAAAAGTGTCCCATTGGTTTGTATACCAAAACGAAAATATTCACCAAATTTATCTAGGGCGGAAAAAATGGCTTTCTTGTTGAGCATTGGTTCAGCGCCATGAAAAACAATCTGTGGTCTTTGTTTCTCAGGCAAACTGGATTTAAAATAAACTTGTAGTGTTTCTAATGTTTTTAATATATTTTGAGTAGAGCTATGTTTTCCATTCTTTCGTAAACTATCTGGAATATAGCAATATGAACAATTCATGTTACAACGGTCAGTTGGGTTAAAATAGACGGCTGATGGTTTCAACTTAAATCTCAAGGTGTTCATTTCATGGAGAAAAGATTTCTCTTTTTTACGGAACTGCCGCAGAAAAGAAATGCTCGTTAAGGCCTGATTGATCTGACTTTTTTTAACAAGTGACCAGAATGCTGTATCTGGTGATATCAATCCAATGTAGTGTTTGTGTCCAATATCTATAGGATAAAGTTGAACTCCATCTCCTGTATTGAAATAATCTCTTTTTGATAAAGTATAACTGTTTGTAATTTTTGACTTGAGCATATTTTATTTTCTCCAACAAAGGTTCAATGTAAATACTTGATCGTACCATTTGCTTTGCATTTTTTTCGCCTTATGTACTTTCTTTTCCACCTTGGCTCACCTCCTTTAAAAATAGTCGGGTACAGGGTACGGTGTCAGACATCGTCTTCACCCTGCCTGAACAATTAAGAATCCTTTGTCTCTTAAACCGTAAACTTCTATTAAACGCCCTCTTTAGACTTGCCGCTAATTCTATCATTTCCTGGATTAAAAAGGAATCAATTGTAAAAAAATATTGTTGCGTACATTTTCCCGTCGTATAGTGATATCATAACGTTTAATCTTGAAAATGATCATGTAATTTCTTTATCATACCCGGAATGTCTTTGCTTCCGGTTATTTCAGTTACGAGCGCAACTGTTTTTGCTCCGTGGGAGATTACTTCCTTAATATTATGCTCTTTAATACCGCCTATTGCCACAAAAGGTATTTTAAGCTTTGCCACAACATAATCGAGATACTCCAAACCTACAGCAGGGCAGACACTCTTCTTTGTTTTTGTAGGATAGATAGGGCCCACACCTATGTAATCAGCGCCGTCTTCTACGGCTTTCCTCGCCTGCTCGGGCGAATGGGTGGATAATCCAATGAGCCCCTTGAATATCTTCCTTGCTTCTTTTATCGAAATATCGTCCTGCCCGAGATGGATCCCGTCCGCCCCCACCAGCTGGGCTATGTCAATATGATCATTCACTATAAATAGAACATTGTTTTTCCGCGTCAGATCCCTTATCTTTAAGCATTCCTCGAATTTCTTTCCCGGAGTCATATTCTCCTTCTCCCTGTACTGGATAACCTTTATCCCGCCCTCTATCATCGCTTTTACTATTTCAAGATTGCTTCTTCCGAGAGAATATTCCTCTGCCGTTATTCCGTAGATTCCGCCAGGTAAAATATTATTTTTCATCGGTAAACCCCATTTCTTTCAATGCAATACCCGCCATCAAGGAAGCGGCTATTGATACCTTGTGGGAGAATAATTTTTTGTCCTTGATATCAGTTTTGAAATCACCGACTACAAAAACTGAATCAGACACTTTTTTCATCTTTATAGCATCTACATCCATCCCCGCTACTCCGCAGGCGGATATCACTATTTTGCCCGATCTGCCAAGCCTGTCTATCAGAAAAGCCTTGCAATCGGCTTTGTCAAAACCTTCAATTATTATGTCGCAGTCTGCAAAGGTCTCAACGATATTCTCAGGTGTAAGAAGTTTTATTTCCTTTTCAATCATCAGATCCGGCATTATCCGTTTAAGGTTCTCTTCAAGTTTGTCCACCTTTCGCTGAGTGAGCTGGTCTCTGAAATAAAATTGTCTGTTAAGATTCGACTCAATTATTTCATCAAAATCCACTATCTTAAAACATTTCACCCCGCTCCTCACCAAATGAAGAGCCACATTGCTGCCTATTCCACCCACCCCTGCAATTCCGACTTTTTTCATCTCAACATCTCCCAATCCTTGAATATTGGCTCATAGCCCCTGGAACCAATCATTTTAGTTATTTCCTCTATGGACCTTTCATCACGGATACTGAACTGCTCGGGTTGCTTTTCCTGCGCCGTATAGCTTCCTACCCCGGTCTGTGAGCCCGCCGACATCCTCGTTATACCCAGGGAAACGAGGTTATCTCTCATATCCGGACTCTCCCTTGTCGAAAGGGTAATCCCGGCCCGTTTAAGAAAAATCCTCAGGGCGGTTACTGTCCTGACGAAAGTCCTGTCGTCAACCTTGAACAGTTCCCCGCAGGCGCCTTCGGCCTCGTTTATCCTTGGTACGGAAAGACTGATTTCTACTTCTGGATAATGCTTCTGGAGGTAATACGCATGCAACCCGGCATAAAAAGTTTCACTCAACGGTTCCCCGAGACCGAGCAGAGGGCCGATATTCACGGACTGAAGGTTTGCTTTGGCGCCTCTTTCAGGAGTATCCAGTCTGTAAAGATAATCCGTTTTCTTTCCGGAAAGATGCACTTTTTTATATATCTCCCGGTCATAAACTTCCTGATAAATGGTGAGCCCGTCAACACCCGCCTCTTTCAGCCGCGCGTATTCCTCCATTTCCATAGGGAACATTTCTATTCCTATAAATGAAAAATACTTTTTCACTATCCTCACGGCTTCCAGCAGATACCCTAAAGATGTCTTTGACCTGTCCTCACCTGTAAGCAAAAGGATATGTTTGATGCCTTTCCTTGCTATCTCTACGACATTCTCCTCGACCTCATTAAGGGAAAGTATACTTCTTGGTATCTTGTTTTCCGATCTGAACCCGCAGTAGGTGCAGGAGTTATTACAGTAATTTGAAATATAAAGAGGAATATATAATATTATAACCCTGCCAAAATACTGCACTGTGATTTCCTGGGATTTAACAGCCATTTGTTCAAGAAAACCATCTGCTTTCGGAGATAGTAGGTTAAGAAAATCTTTTATTTCATGCTCTGCTTTGTTCAGGCTTGTTTTAACCTGTTCTTCATTAACTGAATTTAAATATCCTGAAATATATTCTTTGGGGTATTTTTCTAGCAAACCGGAAAAAGACATTATCTGTCCTCACGTAAGAATCCTGTTAACGGCGAACTTGCAGAGGCTTTGTCTTGTGAACCCCTTGCTTTTGCAAGATATGAATATCTGCCTGCCTGAACAGCAAGGGCAAAAGCCTTGCTTATCAACACCGGGTCTTCTGCCGTAGCTATGGCAGTATTTATAAGTACAGCAGAAGCTCCCATCTCCATCGCTTCCGACGCGTGGGATGGCTTACCTATTCCCGCATCCACTATTACCGGGATAGGGGAATACTCTATTATCATTTCTATGAAATCCTTTGTCTTTATGCCCTTATTAGAGCCTATTGGTGAACCAAGCGGCATTACGGCGGCCGCTCCCGCATCAGCAAGTTTTTTCGCAACAACAGGATCGGCTCCGCAGTAGGGCAGAACGACAAAATTATCTTTTGCCAGTTCTTCCGTAGCTTTTATTGTCTCTTCGTTATCGGGCATCAGGTATTTCATTTCATTTATGACCTCAATCTTTATGAAGTTGCCGCAGCCGGCTTCTCTTGCTATTCTGGCTATCCTCACAGCTTCTTTAGCATTCCTTGCGCCAGAGGTATTTGTCATTATCGTAACATTCTTCGGTATATAGGAAAGTATATTATACTCTTGGGAATCGAGGTTGACCCGTCGCATAGCTACGGTGATCAGTTCCGTCCCGCTTGCTTTTATTACATCAGTTACGAATTGCGGTCCAGGGAATTTCCCAGTGCCAACAAGTAGCCTGCTTGTAAATATTTTTCCTCCCAGTTCAAATGTATCATCCTGCATATTCATCAGCCACCTCCCACAAAACATATAATTTCCACATAGTCGCTCTCTTTGAGTATTACCTCTGCCCATTTAGCTTTTGGGATTATATCCCGGTTATGTTCTATCACTATCACATCAGGATTAAGTTTTTTTATTTGCACCAGACCAAACAGCGATGTATCAGGTTTTGCCTGCATTTTCTCCCCGTTCAACGTTAAATTGATCATTTAGTCCTCCCAGAAATAAAAAAACCCTTTATGCCAGAGGAACATAAAAGGTATCTGTTCATCCCTACGCTGGCATTATCCAGATCAGGTTCAAGGGTATCATCTCAGGCGATCTAGAATAAAATAGATCACCACCCCATAAGAATCCACTATTTTTCTGATTGTAAAATATTAAAAGACCATTGTCAATCATCCGTATTAACATTGTCCGTATTAACACTTACATGAGCACCTACTTATTATCCAACTCTAGAAATTTTTCACGGAAGCTTCTAGGATGCCTCTGTGCCTGGGTGCGATGTAGTAAGTCTGCGGTAGAGTTTTTGGGCAATTACTCCAATTTATATTATATCGCAGAAATAAAACCGTTTTTCTCTTAGAACAACCTTACCTTTCTTAACTGTCAGAGGATATTTGAAAATTGGGCCATTATATACAAAAGTATGGAATTCACCGTTTTCACCGCATGGGTCTACTTTAGCAGGTAGATCTGATAAGAATGATTTATCAAGATGATTAGTATCAATGCACGTGACTATTGCCTTGAATCCATTTTCAATAAAACAATTGGCAAGTTCAAGAGTATTTCTTTTCCAGATTGGAAAAACAGCATCAATTTGGATCTGCGATAAATTGTTTTCTCTGTATTTCCTTAAATCTTCAAGAAATATGTCGCCAAAAGCTACCGAAGTTACACCTGTGCTCTTATAGTACACCAGTTTTTCTTTCATTTTAGATTCATATTCTTCGTTTGATGACTTTTTTGAGATATAGACTTTCGTTAATGGCAAGCCAATAGAATTAGCTTGTTTTTCAAGTAGCGAATTTCTTACGCCGTGCATACTTATTCTATCGTAGTTTTCAGTCATGGTGGTTAATAAGGCAGTTAGAGTATATTCAGGTTTTTTCATTATTTCCCATAAAGCAATAGCGCTGTCTTTACCACCACTCCAGGCGAACAGTATTTTTGGCATTGTGTTTGATTTATCCTTTTGTTGTTTTTTCGTAGAAGTCAGTTACAGGACATTCTGGAAGCTTTTTTATCCTATCGTAAATAGTTTCATGTCAGTGCTTAGTATCTGTTTTTTATTACTTTTCTTAACTCATCTTGAAGGGCTATCCTTATAGGATATGTCCTTCTTATCCATTCTATAAGGTCTTTCACGTCTTCTTTAACCCCGCATTCTTCCATGTCAAGGATTATTCGGCAGAAATGGCGATATCCGCTTCTGTCATGTGCGGCTGCTATTTCTTTACGTAATACCTGATTATACAGAACTGAAAGCTCTTTTGGGAAATGCTTGATTATGTGTTCATGATAACGGTTCAGGAAATATATGCTTGCTCGCTGCTTGGCAAAAGACAGGAGCCCGTCCCAATTCTCTTCCCGCACATATATTTTCCCGGGAATATCCTGTATCACGCTTATCCTTTCCGGCATCTCTTTCATTAATTCCAGCGCTTTTTCGGGCCATTCTGAAACAGGATATTGGCGTCTTATTTCTTCATAATACTCCATTTCCCCTGAGTCAATAAACAAAACTTTGCTATGTTTTTTTATGTCTTCAATATTTGATTCCTTTTTCGCAATTTCAAGCAGGAATTTATGCCACGTTGCTTTACAGCCATGTTGCATCTTTTGTTCCGCTATATTTATGCCTGCATTAGCTAATACTTTAGCTTCTTCAAGCTGGTTATTATCTATCGCATCCCGGATTGCAAGCTCTCTTATTGCTGAGTAATTAATGTGTTCCCGTAAAAATGTTTTGAATTCAGGAATCATACTTCTTTTTTTCAAAACAATGCCTTTAAGTTTCAGTATGGTCTCATGAGTATATTCACTTGGATGAGTTTCTTCATTTTCTCTTGCGCCGATTCTATCCAGTTGGTCAAACAGAATTCGTGTTTTTATCTCGTCATCAGTGAGTTCAGCGGCAATATTTAGTAAGTCCATCTCCCAATCCCAGTCATGATACTGTTTTTTGTCCGCTTCTCTAACAAGATACTTGAAAAGATTATCCTTTTCCTCTTCTGTTGTAAAGACGGAACATTTTTTTAAGCCTTCAACAGCATTATTTATGGCATCTCCGATTGTTCCGTTGGAATCGTCTGCATACTGGATAGCAGGGACAAAGGTCTCAATAATGGCTTGATAAATTTCAATTGCTTCCAAATATTTTCTTTCACCTGCAAGGGATTCTGCATTATCAAGAAGCTCTTCGGCTCCCCTGGATGCCTTCATAGAGCCCCAATAACCCACAAAACCATTGCGTTTTTGGTCATTCACACAAGCACGAATAAATTTGCGATATTCCGACTTTAGATTGGCTGGTTTTTCCATTGAATTAAACTTTTTATGAGTAATGCTTATGCTAAGCACTGTTTTTTTCGAATTCTTCTATGCTTAAACCTTTTTTAAGCGCCTTTATACAGAACCGCACTCCGGCCGTCATCCGGTGATAACCTATGAGACCGTTCAAATATCCTTAATGCATTGTCTTTTTCTCCAAGATGCCACAATGCAAGGCCACACCCTTGTAAACTTCTCAGGAAAGGCCTATTATCAATACATCCCCAGGTTAATACGCCATTAAAGTCATCAGGGATTGTTAAATCCGCTATTTTTACTGCTATTTCATAGCGTTTCTTCATCGGCAAATAGTGTTTCCAGCGGTTATCCATTATTGCCAGGTGATTATGAGCGTCCAAACAGGCCCAGTCATGCCGAAGCTCGTTAACCAGCACGGTAGTTGCTTTATCAGGATCCCCTTGATTAAACAAATCCATGGCGTTAGTGATGGGGTCGTCAAAAGTGTCATCTTCCGGGGATTCTATCTTTACAGAACTTCTTTGTTCCATTTCATAAGACTTGCGCAGGCCTCCCTTCAAATACTCTTCAAACTCATCTTTCATCTCTTCACCATAAATTTGCATTGGATCCCAAATACCATGCTCTGTTAACCCGAGGGGTTTAATATTCAAAGAATTTATATCAATCTTACTGTCAGTGACTTCTCCTGTGAGATATGTGTTATTTTTGAATTCCCATTCTTTTTCAGGGCTAATAGTAAGCGTTTCACCTTCGACATAATCCATCAGGTAATGCTGTCTTTGAGGGCGGAATATCAGTTCCTGGCCTGTTTTAAGGTCTTGGATATTCGTATGTTTGCTTTTGATGTGGATAATAAGGTAATCTTTGGAAAAGAGTTTTGTCATAATTTCTTTTCCTTCAGATAGTCAATTCCTTCCTGTGGCCAGAATCCTTCCTGATCATGGTAAAATCCTTCAAAAGAATTCAGTTGGTCCAGTTGCTTTTTAATTATTTCCAGTTCCAATGCTTTGAACTTGCCTTTTTTAAGCGCTTTCATGTAAGTTTGCCAGACACCTTCAGCAAATCCTTCCGGGAATATCTCTGTTGAGCCGAGGCTGGCGTCAGTATGAATACAGCCATAGACAATCTCAAAACAAAGCTTAATGCAGGCAAAACACTCCCCGCTCTTGAGTAGAATTTCTGCCTTGTTGTGGTAGATATCGAGGCTCTCAAGCGTTGCATCGTCCGGCCCATCAAGCGACGATTTGAAGCATTCCATTATATCCCTGCAATAGGCTTCTGTTTTGCTTTCCGGCGATTTTAGTTCATTTTCAACAATTCTCTTGGCATCAGGCATTGCGCTCATTAACAGTTTCAGGATTGCGATTGCTTGCTCAGGAGGAATTTTATCTACTTTCTTTTCTGTACCCTTCAAGTTTTGGAACCATCCGGGGTGCTCGCGATAGGCGATATATACGGCGGTAATATGCTTGCAATTCGCGTAGTTTCTGTATGCGGGGCATGTACAACGGCTTTTTAGCAGTCTGTTTCCTTTGATTACTGTTTTTACCTTGTATGCCCTTGTTCCAAGCACCTTAGCCCGTAAAACCGTGCCGTCTCTGACACAGTCCTTCATTTTTTCAGGGTCGACATAAAAATGTGGATTCTTTGCGGGATTATTCTTCATTTTACCGGCTGCCATCCTCTTTGCAATTCAAATGTCCAATGGTCTTTAAACGGCAGGAATAGGTCAATTGCAGTGCTTGCATCCAACTGGCCTTTTTTGCCCTCTTTATGCAAAAACTTATCCAGTGTTCCCATCACGACATATTCATTCCCTATAATATCGCTCATTCCCTTTTGTTCACACATGGTAACCAACAGGGTTTCAAATTCCTTCTTTCTTACAATCACCAGGCCGCATTTCTCACAAAATGCGCATGATTTGTTGATTGCACATGAAATTGTTTGGTTCTATGTGAATGAACAGGCAAAACATCCGTTTCTTAGTCTGTTTATCGCACTTCGGGCAACGGGTAAAAGCGGCATCTTCGTGTTTATTCAAAAAGAAATAGTATTTGTATTCTCTTTTGCCTGCCCAGTCTTTTATAATATCCGTTTTATTGGTTGCCTCAAATAGGATTTCATTAATCTCTTCCTCTGTTGAATTTTTGTAGAATTCTCTGACGGCTTGTAGCTGTTCACTGGAAACATCGGGATGCTCCTCAACAAATCGTTTCATTCCTTGTTCAAATTTTTCACCTTTAAAATAATCCTTCTGGTTAAATTCCATAAAATAACTATACAAATTATTTGTTTGATTTACAATATTTATTTTGGTATTATACAAAATAATGTCGATAGAAAAACCAGAATATTTTGGAGACAAAGAATATGGCATTACCATTGAATATTAACGAATTGATTAATGGCCAAATTGTAGAATCTGAAAGGATTGAATTTAAGGAAGGGTGGAATCCTGAAGCAATTATTCATACTCTCTGCGCTTTTGCAAACGACATTAATAACTGGGGTGGTGGATACATCGTTATAGGAATAAAGTCCGAAAAAGGCCGTCCACTTTTGCCTCCCGTTGGGTTAAATCCTGAACAAATCGACGCTTGCCAGAAAAAGCTTATAGAACTTTGCCACAAAATCACACCGCATTACTTTCCAGTTTCTTCTCCTGAAAAATATCAAGGAAAAAACATATTAGTGCTTTGGGCTCCCGGCGGGGAGACCAGGCCGTATAAAGCACCTAAAACGCTTACAAAGAAACCCGAACAAATATATTATATCAGGAGGTTTGCCTCAACAGTAAAGGCAAATCATTCTGAAGAAAACCAATTATACAGTTTAGCTTCAAAAGTACCGTTTGATGATAGAATAAACCATGGCGCTTCAATTGAAGAATTTAATCCTCACCTGATTAAATCATTTCTTAAACAAGCAGACAGTGATTTACATTCAATAATGGATTCTATGTCTCTAAAAGAATTATGCGTGCAGATGCAAATTGCGCGCGGCCCAAGGGAATATTTAAAACCGGTT
Source organism: Elusimicrobiota bacterium (assembly GCA_018816525.1). Taxonomy (NCBI): domain Bacteria; kingdom Pseudomonadati; phylum Elusimicrobiota; species Elusimicrobiota bacterium. The sequence goes on along the minus strand of JAHIVV010000058.1, from coordinate 1,747 downwards.
AATGCAGGACTGCTTCTTTTCACAGATGACCCGGAAAAGCATTTTAAGGATACAAGGATTGAAGTTGTGGAATATCAGGATGATATAGGCGATAAATTCACAGAAAAAATATTTACTGGGCCCATACACACTCAGCTGAGAGATGCTCTTCAATACATTAAAAACATCGTTATCAAAGAAGAAGTAAGAAAAATCCCCAATCAGGCAGAAGCTATGAGGTTTTTCAATTATCCTTATCTCGCAATAGAAGAAGCTCTTGCTAATGCGGTTTATCATAAAAGCTATGATGAAAGAAATCCTATTGAAATAAATATCCGGCATGATAAAATAGAAATACTATCATTTCTCGGGCCTATTCCGCCTATAGACAACAAAATGCTTAAAAAGAAAGTTGTTATTGCGCACATGTATCGAAATAGAAGAATCGGGGATTTTCTAAAAGAAATTGATTTAACTGAAGGCAGGAGTACCGGCTTCCCAAAAATAAGACGCGCAATGAAATCTAATGGCTCTCCCCCTCCTGTTTTTGAAACAAACAAAAATAGGGATTACTTTCTTACTATATTGCCGATCCATCCTAAATTTAAAACTAAACCCCAACTTGTATCAGACACCCGTGAGCAAGTTGTCCCAAGTTGGGCCCAAGTCGGGACTAAGTCGGGACTAAGTCGGGAGGAAGTCGAACGTTTACTGTCTTTTTGTTCTACAGAGAAGGCGATATCTGATATTCAAAGACAATTCAAATGGATAAATCGCACAAAATTCAGAAATAGATATATCAATCCTTTATTGCAGGAAGGATTGCTGGGAATGACTGTTCCGGACAAACCAAACAGCCGTTTACAAAAGTATAGGACTACAGAAAAAGGATTGGAGCTAATTAAGGGCAAGTGAAATGTCAAAAGGCTATATTTTTGAAGTGTCTTACGAGAATTTTGAAGGCGAGAAAGCAAACCGCGTAATTCAGATAGACGGCAATGCCACGCTGTATAATTTTGCTAAGATAATCACGCAGGCTTTTGAATTCGGTTTCGACCACTGCTTTGGTTTCTATGACAATTTTGAAAGGCTCGGTAGATCCGATGAGGTATATGAACTTTTCAAGGATGTCGGGGAGCCCGGCGCGAACAATGCAATCGGCGTAAAAAAAGCGCACGTATCCGAAGCATTCCCGGTTATCGACAAGAAACTGCTTTTCCTCTTTGATTACGGCGATGAATGGCATTTCACTGTAAAACTTAAAGAAATTAAAGAGTTTGACGGGAAAAAAGTGAAACCTGCGGTAATTGAGAGCATAGGTAAGGCTCCCCAACAGTATCCTGACATTGAACAAGATTGAAATCGGGAATATAAAACATCCATACTAAATATTCAACGAATGGTTGGACAAGTTGGAAATATGAACTATCTTCGGGTGAATGGGTGTTGTTGAATGATTTGAGAAAATAAATTGCAACAAATAACGAAAGTAGGTCAATAATCAAGGGGGTTCAAAAATGTTTGATAATAAAGACACAGGCAACAATAAATCGAAGAAGGAAATAGATGTTATTAAGTTAATACAGCAGCCTCACGGTTTTGTAAAAGAAAAACTTGCTATTTTTATAAATTTAAGCCAGTCCTCTGGAATTCTCCGAGCGTAAGCTCGAGAGATGGATAACATTCCAATATCTTCGTATAATTGGAGTATGGAATATAAACGGCTGAGCCATAGTGTTTACAAATGCGATTATCATATTGTTCTTGT
>JAHIVV010000057.1 GCA_018816525.1 Elusimicrobiota bacterium | reverse complement strand
TGCGGTTAACTACCCGGAAATTTGGTGAAGTAAGACAAAATTCCTCCCAGGTTTGAACTATGTAATGGTATTTTAACATTTTTTTTCAGAAGAAATTGCTGATTTGGAGAAGATCCAAAATCAATATCGGTTCTTGGGCCATATTCTACTATTGACAAATGTTAATATTTAAACTATACTTTCAATATGCAAGGTAAAAACAAACCATTATTACGGTATTTAGATTCAAGCATTTCAGGGCTTTTAAAGAAAAAGTATTCAGCGTTAATTTTGGGCCCGCGCCAGGTGGGTAAAACTACATTAGTAAAAAAAGCCTTAAAGGAATGCGAAAATACAGCCGAATACCCTCTCCAAAACCCATCTGTCCGCATAGATTTAGAAGCTAACCCCTCAAAATTGATAAATCAAATACAGGCTCTTGAAAAAAAACCGGTTGTTTTCATAGATGAAGCTCAAAAGATTCCGGAAATACTAGATTCAGTCCAGTATTTGATAGATGACAATAAAGCCTCTTTTATAATAACCGGGTCTTCGGCAAGAAAACTGAAACGCAGTTCGGCGAATCTTCTTCCCGGGCGCCTGAAACGGTTTCATCTTGACCCTTTGTTGTGGGGCGAGCTTGGATTGGTTAGAAAAGGAAACATTTCGGGTATTGAAACATACAATATAAACAAGGATTTAAAATATTCTTTTGAAGATTCCCTGGTATTCGGCTCATTGCCCGGAATAGCATTATTGCCTGAAAGTGACAGGGAAGATTTTCTTAAGGCCTACGCAGAAACTTATTTGGAAGAAGAAATCAGGGCAGAAGCTTTAAGCAGGAAGCTGGGGGCTTTTTCACGTTTTCTCGAGTTGGCCGCAGCTGAATCCGGGAATAGCCCAAACTTAACAAAACTTTCAAACGAGTCCGGCGTAAGCCATCCTGCAATAAAGGAATTTTATAATGTTCTGATTGATACGCTTGTAGCCGAAAAAGTTGAGCCATACCTAAAAAATGCCAGGAAAAGAATATTATCTTTGCCGAAATACTATTTTTTCGATTTAGGCGTAAGGAATGTTCTTGCGCGTTTGCCCATGAACAGCAAGCTGGTTAATGCGCAAAAAGGGATACTTTTTGAACATGCGGTTGTCCTGGAAATAATAAGGCGGATCAGGGCATTGAATAAAAGTTATAAAGTCTGTTTTTGGCGAACCTCTGCCGGAGCAGAAGTTGATTGTATTATTGATATGGGTGATGAGGTTATTCCTGTTGAAATTAAAAGCTCTGCCAATATAAGCCTTTCAGAAATCAAGGGATTAAGGATTTTTTTACAGGATTACAAAAATATAGCTAAACATGGGTATGTAATCACCCTAGGAAACAAAAAAGAAATGTTAGCCCCTAATATTACCGCTATCCCCTGGATGGATTTATAGAAGAGCGCTCCCGGAGGTTACATAAACGCCGCGCGCGCACAACAACCGCCTGATAGATTAGTGTCTGCAGGGAATTCGTAAACCAGTTCTCCCGCAATATTGTAAATGCTTGTTTTAAGCTCGCTTATAGTTGTTCCCTGCGGAACGAAATACTTCAATACTTACAATTCAAGGGGATTGCATAAATTAACAGTAGTCGTTTTTATTGATTTAAAGGTTGCGTCAAGAAGGGTTTTTAATTCTTTTGTGGAAATATTTAAGGGCGGCATAAGGACGATTACAGAGCCTAGCGGCCGTAAAATCACTCCATGTTTTCTTGCTTCGTTAACAACTCTAATACCAATTTTTTCTTCCCAGCCATATTCTTTCTTTGTAGTTTTATCTTTAACCAGCTCGATTCCAACCATCATGCCCTGTTGCCTGATATCCCCGGCATGCTCAAGCTGATTGAATCTTTTGAGTTCATTGCGCAAGAAAGAAATTTTACTGTGTAATTTTGAAATCAGTTTTTCTTTTTTATAAAGTTCCAGGCTGGCAATAGCGACAGCGCACGCAAGCGGATTGCCGGTATAAGTATGGCCGTGGAAAAATGTTTTTTGTTCGGAGGAATCTCCGAGAAAGCCATTATAGATTTCCTGCGTAGTCAATGTCGCCGCCAGGGGGAGATAACCCCCCGTAATTGATTTTGCCACGCACATTATATCCGGTGATATATTTTCATGTTCGCAGGCAAACATTTTGCCTGTTCTGCCGAAACCTGTAGCAACTTCATCAGCTAGCATAAGCACGCTGTATTTAGTGCAAAGCTCACGAACCTTCCTTATATACCCCTGGGGCTGGGTCAGCATTCCTGCCGCGCCCTGGATAAGCGGCTCAATAATAAGCCCGGCAATTTCTCGATGTTGTTTTTTTAATGTATTTTCAAGTTCATTTACGCATTTTAATTTACAATTTGGATAATTTAGGCCCAAGTGGCATTTATAACAATAGGGCGCATTTAATTTTATTGTATTAAATAACAGCGGTTTATAAATTTTATGGAATAAATCCATTCCGCCGACGCTAACCGAACCGACTGTATCGCCGTGATAGGCGTTAACAAAGGAAATAAACTTGGTTTTTTTCTTTTGTCCGGTTTGCTGGCAATATTGAAAAGCCATTTTTAGGGCAATTTCCACCGCTGTTGAGCCGCTATCGGAATAGAAAACTTTTTTCAGGCCTTTAGGCGCAATTTCAATGAGTTTTTTTGCGAGTTCAATTGAAGGAATGTTGCCTAATCCAAGGAGTGTTGAGTGCGCAACTCTATTCAATTGTTTTCTAATGGATTCATCAAGTTCTTTTTTTCTGTGGCCGTGCACATTCACCCAAAGCGATGATACACCATCAAGATACCGCTTGCCGTCAGTATCTTTTATGTAGGAACCTTTGCCTTCTTCAATGATAATTGGTTTTTCTTTTTCGTAATCTTGCATTTGTGTAAACGGATGCCAGATATACTTTTTGTCCCATTCTTTGAGGTATTTTTTATTTTTTAGAGTTGTATGTAAGAATGGGCTTAAATTTAATTTCACATTTTTTGAATATTTAATTATTCCCAAAATTGGTATGCCGGATAATTTGGATATTGTCTGCGGATTAGTTTTTTCGGTTATTGATAAAGATTTGTTTTCGGTTTGATTGAAGATTATTCCTAGTATTTCAATTCCTTTTTGTTTGCAGGCTTCAATAGTGAGCAATGTATGGTTTATAGTTCCAAGCCCTAAGCGGGAAACAATAACAACAGGCAAACCTAAATCCGCAACAAGGTCACTGATTAAATAATCATCATTTAAAGGAACATAAAACCCGCCGGCGCCTTCAACAACCATAAAATCATGTTTTTGGTTTAAAATTTGGAATGATTTTTCAATTTTCTCAATTGAGATGGTGTGTTTTTCAAGTTTCGATGCAAGTTCAGGTGCAACAGGCGTTTTAAAAGAGTAGGGACAAACTAAATCAAGCGGATCATTTACTCCGGCAGCTTTTATAAGGGTTTGTGCGTCCGTCCCGCCGGATTGAACAGGTTTCATAACTCCGACATTAATACCGCGGTTTTTCAAACCAGCCGCAATTGCCGCAGCAATAAACGTTTTCCCGACACCTGTATCAGTTCCAACCACAAATATCCCGCGGTTCATGTTTATTTGCCTGGTTTACCTTTAACTTGAGAAGCAGTAGTAAGAAAAATAAAATTCTTCATGGGCCCTCCCGCATAATGAATCTGATAATCAAAACTGTAGTCTTGCCGCCGATACTAAAGTTTGTTTTCATTTACGTGCCCTCACAAAAAGAATTTCAAAGGTTACATCGAATTTAGAATTATTTTTTTTATTTAAAGCTATCAATTTCTTGCCTGTTGAAAGGCCGTTAAGCCCGGTATCAACGCCGGTATTTGCGCCGGTAAGTTTAAGCCAGTTAAGGAAAGAAAGGAAATCTTTAAACGAAATTTTTTCTTCCGATACTTCCAGGGCAGGGTTTTCACAGCCCAGTTCCTTTAAAAGCGATGTTAAACTTTTTTTATCTGTAAAGTTATGAGTTGCGCCCCAGTTAATGCTATTTTCTTCGAAGAGTTTTTTGATTTCCTGCAAAGTGTTTTTGCCAGGGATTGTAAAATAGAAATTTCCTTCTTTTTTTACGACTCTCAAAGCTTCTTTTAAGGCAGTTTTAAGATTTGAGGACCAGTGCAGGGACATATTTGAGAAAGCTATATCAAAATAGTTGTCTTTGTAGGGCATATTTTCAAAATCTGATTCGGCAAATACGAAATTTGATAATTTTGCTTTTTTTATTTTGTCTTTAGCGTATTCTACCATGGATGTAGAAAAATCACAGCCGTATATTTTTGCGCCTTTAAATATTTTAGAGAGTTCAATGGCTAGACAGCCTGTGCCCATGCCGATATCCAGTACGGTTTTAACACCGGTATCGTTTGCGATAGACGAACTAAGCTTGTCGCCCCATTTTTTTTGGGGAGAAGCAAACTTATCATACACTGTCGCAATCGATGAAAAATGCTGCCTAACCTTCTGCTTGTCCATGTTTAAATTACCTCTAATTCTTTTCCGATATTTCTGAATATATCTAAAGCGTTTTGTAAAGCCTGTTTGGAATGTTCCGATGTGGCGGTGACGCGCAGGCGGGATTTGCCCTCCGGAACCGTCGGAGGCCTGATACCCTGCGCAAAAATCCCTTCATCAAACAACTTTCTGCTGAAATGAACTGTCTTTTCAATAGTTTTTGTCACTATAGGAATAATCGGTGTCTGTGAACTCAGAGTATCAAACCCAAGGTTTTTCAAACCTGTTCTCATAAACTCGGCATTATCCAATAATCTTTGCCTGCGCTGCGGCTCATTTTTAATAATATCCAGCGCAACAATAGAAGAAGCGCATATTGCAGGGGGAAGCGCAGTTGAATAAATGAACGGCCGCGATTTATTTATTAAATAATCAATAAAATGCCTGCTTCCGCACACAAAAGCGCCGAAAGTGCCCACAGCTTTGCTCAATGTGCCCATCTGTATGTCTAGGGTCTCTTCCAAGGCAAAATATTCAATAGCTCCTCTGCCGTTTTTGCCTAAAACACCCGTAGCATGAGCCTCGTCAACAAAAACCCAGGCATCGTACTTCTCTGCCAAATCAGCAATTTCAGTAAGCGGGGCAATATCGCCGTCCATACTGAAAATTGAATCAGTAATTATCAGTTTTTTCTTGAATCCTTTAGAACTTTCCAGCATTTTCTCAAGCATTTTCACATCTTTATGGGCATAACGCTTAAACTCTGCGCGGCTTAAAATAATCCCGTCAACTATTGAAGCGTGGTTGAGTTTATCAGAAAAAATAACATCATCTCGGGTCATCAGGGCTGAGATAATTCCTGCATTTGCCATATACCCGGTATTAAAAAGAAGCGCTGCTTGCGCTCCTTTGAACTCGGCGATTTTTTTCTCCAATTGCTGGTGCAGTTCCATATTGCCGGTAATCAGCCTGGATGCGCCCGAGCCGATCCCATAGGTTTTTATGGCTTCCTGAGCAGCTTTTTTTAAACGGGCATCATTGGCAAGCCCAAGATAGTTGTTTGAGCACAAGTTTAAAACTTCTTTGCCTTCAACAATTACCTTTGCTTCCTGGGCGCCTTCAAGAAGTTTTAGTTTTCTGAGCAGGCCCTTGCTTTCAATTTCCTGCAATTCTTTCTTTAGGATTTCCATTAGTTTTGGGATATCTCAAGTCCCATTGATTTGATCATATTTATATCATCGTCCGGGGAACTGCCTGGAGTGGTGAGGTAGTTTCCAATTATAATTGCGTCCGCGCCTGCAGGAAAAATCATAGATTGCAGATTTTTAAGATTTGCCTGCCTGCCGCCGCAAACCCTGATTTCTTTATCAGGCATGATTAAACGGAATATTGCAATATATTTCAGAAGTTCAAGAGGTGGAATTATAGGATTCTTTTCGAATTTTGTCCCGGGAACGGGGTTTAAAAAATTTATTGGTATGCAATCTACATCAAGGTTTTTGAGTTCGAAGGCCAGTTCAATTCTTTGCCCGGGAGTTTCACCCAGCCCTATTATTCCGCCAACACACACTTCCAGCCCCGCTTTTTTTAAATTCTTTATAGTTTTAACCCTATCGGAATGCTTGTGTGTTGTACAGACCGAACCGAAATAACTTTCCGCCGTTTCAAGATTGTGATTAAACCTTGAAAGCCCGGCTTGTTTTAATCTTTTTATGCCGTCTTCGGATATGAAACCAAGCGAAGCGTCAAGTTTAATATTAGGAAATTCTGCCTTGACGCTTTTAATCGCGTTACATATAACCTGCAAATCTTTTTCCTCATTTACGCCGCGCCCGCTGATTACAATACAGAACCTGTCTGTTTTGGTTTCCTTAATTGTTTTTCTTGCCTGGTTCAAAATTTCCTCTTCAGAAATAAGAGGGTATTCCGGCGCATTGGAATTGTGCCGGGATGATTGTGAACAGAAAGCGCAGTCTTCGGGGCAATTGCCTGACTTTGCGCTTGTAAGCGCGCATAAGTTTACTTTGTTGCCGCGGAATTTTTCGCGCACTTTGTTTGCCAGCGCGAGAAGAAAATATAAATCTTCATTTTTTATATCAATAAGGCCTAAAGCTTCGTCAAAAGAAATCCCTTCTTTTGGGAAATTACTGTCGTTTAGTTTTTGAGTAAGTTTTAGAATGTTCATTTAATTAACCGATTAGTGAAGTGAAAATAGCGAGAATTCCCAATACGGAGGCAATAATCGTCAGAAGCCAGGTCAGGAAATTATGAATTTTACCGCTTTTATAATTACCCATGATTTTGTGGTCATTTATAAGTATAATCATAAACACAAGCACAAAAGGAAGCGCCAACCCGTTTATAACCTGTGAAAAAAACATTATCGGTATCAGCGGAATTCCCGGCAATAAAATAATTGTTGCGCCGAATAACAGAAGAAAAGTATATAAGCCGTAGAATTGGGGGGCTTCCGCAAAAGTTTTATTGACGCCTATTTCCCAGCCGAAACTCTCACAGATAATGAAAACTGTTGATAACGGCAAAATTGACGCCGCAAAAAGTGAAGCGTTGAGCAAACCAAAAGCAAAAAGAGACGCGCAATATTCCCCGGCAAGAGGTTTCAAGGCTTTTGCTGCGTCAGCGGCTGTTTGGATAGGATGCATGCCGATTCCCTGAAATAATACCGTGCCGCACACGACAACTATAAAGAAAGCCACCAAATTTACCATTACACAGCCGACAATAGTATCCCATTTGGAATATTCATATTCCTGCAATTTTACGCCCTTTTCGACAACTGCCGCCTGCTGGTAAAACTGCATCCAGGGAGCAATGGTAGTACCGAGCACACCGACTAACATAGTGAGAAAGCTGGGCTGAAGGTTTACGGTAGGGACTACGAACTCTTTCATAACCTGGCCCCACGCAGGCTTGGCAAGAAAACCGGAAATTATATATGAAACATAAAACACGCAGGCAACAAGGAATATTTTCTCGACAGAGCGGTAAGTGCCTTTTATAACCAGGGACCATACAATAACTACGGCAAGAGGGACGGAAATATATTTATTAATACCGAAGATTTCCATGCTGGAAGCAATACCTGCGAACTCTCCCAGGATATTTCCGAAATTTGTAAGCAATATGCCCAACATCAAATAAAATGTCAGTTTTACGCCGAATTTTTCGCGTATAAGCCCCGCGAGGCCTTTCCCGGTGACCACGCCCATGCGGTTGCACATTTCCTGCACTATTATGAGGAAGAAGGTTATCGGTATCAGACTCCAGAGCATGGAGTAACCGAAATTAGCGCCGCAAAGGGAATAAGTGGTGATGCCGCCTGCGTCATTGTCTACGTTTGCGGTTATAATTCCCGGGCCCATTATGGCGAAGAAAATCCAGATTCTCTTAAAGAAATGCCTTTGTTTTAAGGGCAGCGCAAATTTCATGGGTTATTTCACTTCCGCGTCTTCTTTTATTTCAGGATAAGCGGCTTCAAGGGCGTCCTTTATCGTGATGATGCCTTTCAATTTATTTTGTTTGTCTACAACAGGAAGGACATTGAAATTATATTTTACGAATAACACCGCTACTTTTTTTCTGTTGGTGTCTATTTTGGCTTTGAGCACGCGTTTCTTCATGATTTCTGCAATCTGGCGGGTTGGTTCATTTTGGAAAAGCTGCCTCAATGTAAGAGCCCCCACAAGGGTTTCTTTATTGTCAACTGCGTAAAGATAATAAAGATTTTCAGCTGTCTTGCTGCGTTCTTTTACAAGGTTCAAGGCCTGTTCTACTGTCCAGGTTGCGGGTACGGCGATAAAATCGGTATTCATTAAAGCGCCGGCTACTTTTTCCGAATGCGTGAGCAGGCTGCGAATCTCGTTAGCCCTGTCTTTTTTCATATTATAAAGAATTGAATGCTGGGCTTTTTCTGAAAGGCTGCCTAAAAGGTCAACAACTTCGTCAACAGGCATTTCTGACAAAATGTTTACAACTTGTTCTTTTGTCAGCGATTCAAGCAGTTCAATCTGTACTTTTCTTGGAAGCTCTTGCAGGGTTCGTGCAGCTATGACTGTGTTCATCGAACGGAAAATGGTTATTCTTTCGTTGAGCCCCAGGTCCATAAGGATTTCTGCCAGGTCTACAGGGTGAATTTCGGATAATTTTTCGTGAGAAAGCTGTAGTTTCATAGGAAAGCAGGCAGTGTCCGTTCCTGTAGACTGGACAAATTTCCAGGAAATAAGATTATTTTCAATTTTGTAGGAAAAAAGCCATTCAGAAACAGAGCAAAAAGTTTCTTCCCAGCCCAGCCGCCTTAATAATCCGCGAAAACCCACATCAACGTGCGCTACCCACAGGTTTGCGTTTTCTTTGAGCATGTGCAGGTCGTTTACGCGTACCAGGTTTGAGCCGGATATGTTAACGATTTGTTTGTCCCAGAAAGTTTCTTTCAGCAGTATGTCGCATTCGGTAGGATTGAATTCTCTTCTGTCTGTTTCTTCGATATCCTTTACCACTACTACATTATATTCCAAAGAGGCAACTTTTGACCAGGGGAAGTAGTATTTTTTGCCGTCCTGGACAAGCAGGCCGGTGATTCTGGGATATACTTCTTTTGTGGTGGCTGATAAATCCTGGATGGTTCCTATTTTTTTCTGGGTTTTGTTATCAAAGACAGGCAGGCCAATCAATTCGGACAGAAAAATAAAGTTTCTATTTTCTAATGATGGAATTTTTACCATGTTTCCCGGCAATTATAGCGTCTTTAAATTGTGTTCAAAAAGGATATGTGATTATATAAATTTAAATAAGCAAAATCAACGGAAATAATTCTTTATTTTAACATTATGAGGGAGAGCATTCTTGAGGTTTTTTCACCTTGGCGGTAGGAAAAAAACAGATTAGGGTTGTGTAAAGTGCAGAAATCTTTGGAGTCGATACAATCAATATTATTTTCAGGAATGTTTTTTGCTTTCAAGCGCAAAATAGCTTCATTTGATAAGTTTAAATAACCGTTTTTGTAACTATTGGGGAAATATCCGGCGAATTCCTCGCCAACTTCATAGCATTTTTCACAGATATGCGGCCCAATCGCAGCAACAAGGCCAGAACTTTCAACCCCAAAATTTTCTAAAAGCATTTCTACGCCATTTTCTATAATTCCAGTATACAGCCCTTTCCAGCCGGCGTGTAAAATTGCGGCGCACTTACCGGATTTTTCCGCCAGAAACACAGAAACGCAGTCAGCTGTAAAAATTCCTAAAGGAATTCCTTTTACTCCGGTAATAAAACCGTCATAGCCTTCATAGCTATGCGCATCGGAAATACTCTTAACAATTTTTATTTTTTTATCGTGGACTTGTTTGGATGAAGTTAATAAGGGGTGGGTAATATTTCCTGAAAGTTTTGTTGTAGTGAAATGGGTTATCCGCGAATCGAAGCATGAGATGAGCGTACTGAATGCGAGGTTGCCTTCGGTCTTCCACATTACTTCTTATTATCAAAGCGTTCCAGGGTTATGCCTGAAGTAATAACAGTCGCTGATTCAACAGAGGACTGGATTCCTCTGACAGAAAGCAGCAGGTCTTCCGGGCTGGTAGCTGCTGCCAGGCCGTCTTCCAGCTTTATTTTTCCTTCCTGATAAAGCTTTAAAATTGCCTGGTCAAACATCTGCATGCCGTAATATTGGCCCTGCTTTATTATATTCTTTAGTTCGGAAAGATTATTCTCTTCAATATATTTTTTAACTATCGGCGTTGCAACAAGCACCTCAACAGCCGGCACCAGCCCTTTGCCGTTTGCCTTGGGTATAAGCCTTTGGGAAATTATGCCTTTAAGCGTATCCGCAAACTGATATCTAATCTGCGTTTGCTGGTGAGGAGGAAACATATCAACAACCCTGCTTACAGTCTGGATAGTATCTATGGTGTGGATTGTAGATAAAACAAAATGCCCCAGCTGAGCGGCTGTCATAGCCGCCTGCATTGTATCCAGGTCGCGCATCTCTCCGATAAGCACTACATCGGGGTCCTGGCGAACGACATTTTTCAGAGCCTCCGGATAATTAAGTGTATCTATATTAAGTTCTCTCTGGCTGATAATGGATTTTTTATCATTGTGAATAAACTCAAGCGGATCTTCTATCGTGATAATGTGATAAGCAAAGTTTGTATTAACATGGTCGATCATTGATGCCAGCGTGGAAGATTTTCCACATCCGGTTGGCCCGGTTACCAGCACCAGCCCTCTGTCATTTTCAGCAAGTTTTTTAATTACGTTAGGCAAACCCAATTGTTCGATTGTAGGTATTTGAATAGGAACATGCCTGATAGCAATATTAAGTTCGCCTCTTTGTTTATATACATTTATCCTGAACCGGCCTTTGTTTTCCATGGTTACGGCAAGGTCGCATTCATACTTTGAGTAAAATGCTCTTTTTTGTCCTTCGTTCATCAAACCTGAAATCATCTGTTCAATTTCAGAGCCCTGCACAATAACATTTTCATCAATCGGGTGAAGATCACCGTCAATTCTCAAATAGGGCCTGGAATTCGCCCTTATATGCATATCGGAAGCGCCTTTTCTTAACATTTCATCAAATAATGTTAACAGTTCCATAGTTTTTCCTCAAAAGTTATTTTAATTTTCTATTTTTAAAACGTAAATATGCCGGTTTTCCCATATCTTCAGAATCAATCATGCTTATGGAGTTAAGGGAAGGCGCGTTGCTTTTTCTATTTTCAGATTCTGCCGGCAGTATTGTGCGTCTTTTTGAACCATAAGATTTGCTGACAGGGAATCCAGTAGCTATGACTGTAACTTTTATCTTTGTTCCCAGGTCGTGCGCTATTACATGGCCGAAATGCGTAATAGCGTCGGAACTTACGAGTTCTTTTATCAATTCCATGGCCTCAGTGAACTCAACTAAAGTAAGGTCAGGTGCGGTTGTAAAGTTAACGAGCACTCCTTTTGCGCCTTCTATGGTTACATTTTCAAAAAGCGGCGACCTTAAAGCCATCGTGACTGCATCGATTGTGCGCGTCGGGCCTTCGCCTTCACCGACACCCATGTGGGCTTCACCCGCGCCTGACATCATTTTTTTAACGTCGGCAAAATCGATATTCATTTCGCCGGTTGAAGTTATCACATCGGTAATAGACTGGATTGCCTGCCTTAAAACATCGTCGGCGAGGCGGAATGCTTCAGGTAATGTTATATTTTCTTTAATTCCTTCTAATTTTGCGTTTGGTATAACAAGAAGAGTATCTGTAACTTCACGTATTTTTGTTATGCCTTCTTCTGCCAGGTTTGCTTTTAGGTCCCCTTCAAAACTGAAAGGTTTTGTTACTACGCCCACCGTCAAAGCTCCCAGGGATTTTGCAATTTCTGCGACCAGAGGAGCCGCGCCGGTTCCGGTCCCTTTACCCATGCCCGCCGTAACAAAAACCATGTCTGCGCCGGCTAGCTCGCTTTTAATCTCTTCATAACTTTCTTCGGCGGCTTTTCTGCCTTTTTCGGGGTCTCCGCCGACACCCAGCCCGCGGGTAAGCTTGGGCCCTATTTGAATTTTTATGGGTGCTTCAGATTTTAAAAGAACCTGTTTGTCAGTATTGGCAACAATGAACTCAACGCCCTTAACTCCTGTTGCAATCATCCTGTTAACGGCATTTCCGCCGGCGCCGCCTACTCCGACAACTTTTATTATGGCGCCTTTATCATTGGAAGGTTCAGAATCAAAACGTAATTTTATTTTCACTTAAACATGTCCCTTAGTTTACGCCACATGGGCATCCTGCTGATACTTTTCATTCCCGGCCTGCGGGTTTCTTCCTGGCCCGGGCTATATTTCAATAATCCAATTGCTGTTGCGAACGCGGGGTTTGAAGTTATCTCGTTGGGCCCTCTTATGCCCTGCGGTAGCCCAAGGCGGGTTTCTATGCCCGTAACTTTTTCACAGGCTTTATCGATACCTTCAAGCATGGATCCGCCGCCGGTAAGAATAATTCCCGGAGGTGTTATATCCTGGTTCTCAATCTCTTCGGATATTTTTTCAAAAAGCTCTTCGAGCCGCGACGCAATGTATTCGGCTAACTCTTTTCTGTTTGTTGTTTTCATTATCCTGCCGTCAACGCCGATATAATCAATATTTTCATTTCCTTTAAGCATGCTGGGAAAAGCAACACCGTGGCGCTCCTTAATTTCCTTTGCCTGCAGGAGGGAAGTCTTTAATCCGTGAGAAATATCTTTTGTAATCAAGTCGCAGCCTATAGTAAGTTCTTTGCTGGATTTAATACAGTTTTCACCGTAAAAAACCAGGCCGGTTGTCTGTCCGCCTAAATCTACCATCAGGCAGCCAAGCTCTTTTTCTTCATTGGTAACTACAACATTGCCAACGGCAACAAGCCCGTAAACAGGAGGCTCGATTATCGAAAATCCCGCCTGGGCCACAGATTTATAAATGTTATTTAAAGTTGTGCTGGATGCGGTGATAATATGTATATTTACTTCCAGGTGGTTGCCTTCCATTCCGGTAGGATCGTGAACTCCTTTTTGCCTGTCAATCTGAAATTGCTGCGGGATTGTGTCTATTATAACCCTGTCGGAAGACATGGGGATCGCTTTTGCATTTTCTATTACGCTGGTGACATCTTCTGCGGTAATTTCTTTGTCGGTCCTTAAAATAGCGTGAACGCCTTTATTGTTTACTGTTTCTACGTGCGAACCGCGGATGCCTAAATAGACATCGTGGATCATTGCGTCAATTTTTTCTTCCGCTTCTTCAATAACTTTTTTTACTCCCAAAGCGGTTTCATTAATGTTTACTACCACCCCGCCGATAACGCCTCGGCAGGCTATTCTGGATGAGGAAACAACTTCTATGGAATCTTTGTAGGCATCGGTTTTACCTACAACGCAGGTTATCTGGCTTGAGCCTATATCCAGGCCGCAAATTAATTCTTCTCTTGCCATCTTGCCTCCCGGGGCTTAACTACTATTCTTCCTTCTTGGAAGAGTTTGAGGTCTATATACTCGATATTTGCAAAATCTGTTTTTGCTTTTTTAAGGGTTTTTTCAAGATAATCCAATTTTGCTTCGAATTCTTCCCTATCGGGAAATCCCCAGAAAATCTTTGTATTATCGTTCAAAACAAGCGTAACTCGGTCCCTCACATTATACAATTTTAATGTGCTTAAATACAAATTGTTTTTCCTGCATTTCAAGTAATCAAGCAACTGCACAGCCTGCTTGCGGGTAATGTCAGATTCAACTTCAATATATGGCACCGTTTGCGGAGTGCTGGTTTCAACCGTGAAACAGACATTTTCGTTGTCAACAAATCTTGTTTCAGAGTTATCTTTCAGCCAGGCAACCGGTTTTCTTTCAGTAACAATACACCTGATCGTGTCGGGAATGTCCCTGCGGATGGAAAGTGTTTTAACCACGGGAAATTCCGTTATTATCCTTTTTTCTGTTTTCATAAAATAGGTTTTAAAAAGGTTGTCCCCGGGTTTAACCGGCAGGATTTCATAAAATTTTTGTTCAGGGATTGATTTGAGGCCCTCAACCGAGATATTTTTTATGTTGAATTTTGTTGTCATAAAAAGAAAATTGTAAAGTTTATAAGCGCCGAATACCAGCCCGAATGAAATAATCCCAGCTGTTAAAATGACCTTAATATTATTTGTTGTTCTTGACACTGTTCGTCTGAGGATTTTAGTCCTTACCCTGAAATGATGCCTGTATCTAGGGGTGAACTTGTTTGAGGCCCTTGCCTTGGGAATGAACCTGCTTTTTGATTTTCGTTTAAACATAATTTATAGAGAGCTCTTTATTATCTCCAGCACCATTTCTAAAAAACTGAAACCCGCGGCTTTTGCAGCATCCGGCAATAAAGATGTCTGGGTAAGCCCGGGCAGCGTATTTATCTCCAGAATGTAGGGCTTATTGTCGGGCGTTAAACGAAAATCAATTCTCGCAACTGCCTTGCATCCTACGGCATCAAAAGCTTTTTTTGCTGCAGCCTGAACCAGTTTTGTAGTTTCCTTATCAAGCTTGGCCGGGACAATATGTTTTGAGCCGCCTTTTGCATATTTGGCTTTGAAGTCGTAAAATTTACCCTTTATGGGAACAATTTCTACTACCGGCAGCACTTTATTGCCCAGAATGCCTACAGTAAGCTCTTTCCCGGGAATATATTCTTCTACCAAAATCTGATCGTCAAATTTCAGCGCAAGCCGCAATCCTTTTTTGAATTCTGCATTATTTTTTGCAATAGTTACGCCTATAGCCGAGCCCTGCGTAGCGGGTTTTACGACTAAGGGATAACCCAGCGATTCAACACGCAGGTTATTGTCTTTGGTTTGCGTTTTGCTGATTACAGTCCACTCTGGCGTGAGGATTTTATTGAAATCAAAAATTTCTTTTGAAAATATTTTGTTCATAGCCAGCGCGCTGGATAAAACGCCGCATCCTGTGTAGGGAATCCCGGCTGTCTGCAGTACGGCCTGTATAGTACCGTCTTCGCCAAAAGGCCCGTGCAGGATTATGAATGCGATATCAATTTTGAATCCGGGAAGTTTGGTGGCAAAATTCCTGTCAACATCAATGGGAACGGCCTTGTAGCCGCCTTTTTTGAGCGCGTTAATGACAGCTTCGCCGCTTTTCAGGCTGATTTCCCTTTCAGCTGACCATCCGCCGTACAGCACGCCGATTCTTTTGCTCTTCAGGTTTTTAACGTTCATAAATAGTCCTTCACACAATTTTTATTTCTGTTTCCAGTTCAATTCCAAATTTTTCCTTAACTTTAGTTTTTATAGTATCGATAATTTGCAAAATATCGCTCGATTTGGCATTGCCGGTATTGATAATAAAATTTGCATGCTTCTGGCTGATCTGGGCTCCGCCAATTTTGAACCCTTTCAGCCCGCAGTCTTCGATAATCCTGCCGGCCTGCTTATTTTTGGGATTTTTAAAAATTGAACCGGCGTTAAGGGTGCCCAAAGGCTGAGTCTCGGAGCGCTTAATCATATTTTCAGTAATTCGTTTGACGATAGCTTCTTTTGGTGTTTTAGCTAAAAGAAATTCCGCAAACAGTATGATCTGTCCTTCAAGGCTTGAATGCCTGTAATCAAAAACAACCTCTTCTTTTTTCAAGTCAACTAAAGCTCCGGTTGAGTTTACGATAGTAACTTTTACAAGTTTGTCCGAAATAGTGCCGCTGCGGGTCCCTGCGTTCATTACAAGAGCGCCTCCTACGGTACCCGGAACGCCTGCAAGCGCTTCCAGGCCGGAGGCGCCTGAATCCGCGCATTTTTTAACCAGCAATGGCAATGTAACGCCTGCCCCGGCTTTTACTAAAATATTATTTGCCTGTTCGATAAATTCCAGTCCGCCGAACTTATCTTTTAACCTGATAACAATGCCGTCAAAACCGCTATCGCTAAAAAGAACATTTGAACCGGCGCCGATAAAAAAAACAGGAAATGAATTAGTTTTTGAAATAGCCAAAGCATCGGCAATATTTTCAACAGATTTTGCCTCCAGGTAAGCCGCCGCGGGCCCGCCAGTGCGGAATGTTGTATGTTTCGCAAGGGGTTCATCAAATTTTATTTCAAAACCCCGGCCAGAAAATTCCTGTTTTATTTTCAGTTTCACTAGTTCACTTTTTTGCGCATTCCTGGATTTTTCCGTTTAATTTCCAGACGTCCCCTGCTCCAAGGGTCAATACTACATCTCCGGGCCTGATTTCTTTAACAAAACTGTCAAAATTGAACAGTTGAATATTTTTATGGTGTTTTTTTACTTCATTTAAAATTAATTTGGCAGAAACACCGGGTAAGGGTTTCTCGCCGGCCGGGTAAATTTCGCACAGCCGGACAAGATCCGCGTTACCAAATACTTTTCCAAACTTTTTATAAAGTATTTTTGTGCGCGAATATCTATGCGGCTGGAAGATGGCAGCTACTCTTTTTGAAGGGTAACTGTTTTTCAGGGCTTTTAACGTAGCAAGTATTTCCGTAGGGTGATGCCCGTAATCATCTATAAATATAATTTCTTCTTTTTCGCCTGCCAGGCCGATTCTTCCCTTTATTTCCAGGCGCCTGCCTACGCCGCCAAAATCTTTCAGCGCATTTTTTATTTTCTGGATAGATATTCCCAGTTCCAGCCCGCAGCAAATTGAAGAGAGCGCATTTTGGACATTGTGCGCGCCGGAAGCGTTTAGAGCGAAATTTCCGACTAATTTTTTGTTGCTATAAACATCAAAAATGCTGCCCTGGGGCCCTAATTTTATATTTTTTGCAGTAAAATCAGCGTCCACATTTGTTCCCTGGGGAACAAGGCCGTAAGTAAAATACTTTCTTGTTACTCTGTTTAAAATTGATTTGACAACGGGGTCATTAACGCATAATATGGCAAATCCGTAAAAGGGGATGCTGTTTATATGCTTAATAAAAGCTTCTTTCAAGTTTTCAAAAGTTTTATAATAATCGAGGTGATCGTCGTCAATATTTGTGACAATTGTAATCGTTGGTGAAAGTTTAAGGAATGAACCATCGCTTTCGTCAGCTTCTGCTACTAAAAAATCACCCTTGCCTAATTTAGCTCCTAAAGATCCGAAATTTTTTACGCGCCCGCCTATTACAACAGTGGGGTCCAGCCCGCCGTACTGCAGAACCAGGGAGGTCATAGAGGTTGTAGTAGTTTTTCCATGGGTTCCGGCAACAGCTACAGTATATTTCAAACGCGCAATCTCTGCAAGCATTTCTATGCGGGGGATAACCGGAATTTTACGCTTATGGGCTTCAACAACTTCGGGATTGTTTTTTGCTATCGCAGTGGAAGTGACGACCACATCAGGATTTTTAACGTTGCCCGCTTTATGGCAATAAAATATTTTTGCGCCCAGTTTTTCAAGATGTTTTGTGGTTTCAGTACAGAGCTTATCTGAACCGCTGACCTTGTAGCCCAGGTTTATAAGCACTTCAGAAATTCCCGACATCCCTACCCCGCCTAGGCCTATCATGTGAATATGTTGAAATCGTTTAAACATTTTTTCCCCTCTATTTTTTATATGCTGCGATTACTTTTGTTATTATTCCGCCGCGGGAATTGAAAAGCGCTTCAACCGTCATTTCCTGCGGGGCACAGCATTTAACTAAATCTTCAAGTATTCTGTTTACAACGCTTTCGTGCACAATTCCGGCGTTTCTGTAGGACTGTAAATACATTTTCAATGATTTCAATTCAACAAGTTTTTTGTCCGGTACATACGTAATGCTGATTTTTGCAAAATCCGGCAGGCCGCTCCAGGGGCATACGCAGGTGAACTCATCGGTGGATGTAGTTACCTCGATTTTTTTACCCGGATACTCATAAGCAATTGCTTGAAGCGCTTCCGGCGTTACTTCGTAAACTTTTCTTACATCATAATTCAATTTTGTTATTTTTCCCATGGTTTCTCCAGCCATTTTTTCACCTCATCTGTATAGGGTTGGGAATTAAAACGTATTGTAGCAAGGACTTTTTTTCCGGTAATAAAATAATTCTTAATTGCTTGGATCATTTAATTTCAGTTCGCTAAAACCTTTTTCTCTAAGTTTGCAGGAGTCACAGTTCCCGCACGGTTTTTTACCGCCGGCATAACAGGACCAGGTAAGAGAATAAGGGACTTTGAGTTTTAGCCCTAGTTTTACTATTTCACTTTTTGTTTTAGCTATAAGCGGCGCTGCAATTTTAATTTTGCTGCTGCGAAGCCCGAGGGATTTTATGAGGTTTGACCAGGCTGAAAAATATTTCGGCCTGCAATCCGGGTAACCGCTGAAATCAAGGGCGTTTGCGCCTATGAAAATTGCCCGGGCCTTTATGGTTTCTGCCAGAGAAAGCCCGAAAGAAAGGAAAATTGTATTTCTTGCAGGCACATAGGTTGAAGGCAAAATTCCCAGCCTGCCTATTTCATTTAATTTATGACTGGGAATTTTTTTCGTTTTGTCTGTCAAAGAACTGCCTTTCCAGGGAAGTTGAAATTTTATAACCGAATATTGCGAACCGGATATTTTTGCTATTTTTTTTGCCTGTTCAATTTCTTTTTTGTGTTTCTGGCCGTAATCAAAAATCAGGCAATGTGTTTTATAACCCCCGGCTTTCGCATAGTAAAGAGCTGTTGCAGAATCCAGCCCTCCGGAAAGTAATATAACTGCTTTTTTCATAATCTAATTATCTTTTTTGTTTTATCCAATTATCTATTTAGTGTCATTCTGTATAACTCGCCCACTGCCTGTCGCTTTCCCAAACGGTAATTCTTATTTTTGACAATTCCAGCTTTGAATAATCATTCTGGATCCGGTTTTTTATTTCATTATGGATGTATTTTGCTATTATTTCCGAGGTCGGGTTGAGTTTATCAAATGGTTTTACTTTATTCAGGTGCTTGTGGTCGAAATTTTCCAACAGCTCGTTAACGATTATTTTCAAATCCGTAAAATCAAGGAGCAGCCCGCTTTTATTCAGAGCAGTACCGGAAACAGTCGTTTCCACCTTCCAATTATGCCCGTGCAGGTTTTCGCATTTGCCTTTATAGTTTCTTAAATGGTGCGCGCCGGAAAAACTTGTGATAATTGTTACGCTGTACATGGTACCTCTTTCATACCCCATGTTAGCCGTTTGGAAGGCTATGGGGTACATTCCTTATTTATTTTGGGCTATAAGCCTCTATATCTATTTTTTTTACGTTAGTTGCATCCATATATTTAACGGAATATTTATTTCCGAACATAATCGCTTTTTCAGGAGCGTCACTGAAGAAAAATTTATGCTGTACAGTTTTAAGTTCCGAAAGCATCCCTTCGCCGTAAAGAGTTTCTTTAACAGAACATGCTGTTTCATAAGCGGAACTTACAAGTTTTACCTTCTTGCCCATTATTTCGGCTATAATATTTTCAAGCCAGGGGTAATGGGTGCAGCCCAGGATTAGGGAATCTATTTTCAAACGCTTAAGCGGCGTAAGATACTTTTTAGCAACATCCTTCACTATTTTTTTATGCGAATCATCGGCCCAGCCTTCTTCGACAAGAGGAACAAACAGCGGGCAGGCCTGGGAAAAGATCCTTACGTCTCTTATATCCGCAAATCTGTTAACCGCTTTGTCATAGGCCTGGCTTTTTATAGTTCCCTCAGTGCCGATTATCCCGATTTTGTCATTGCAGGTTATTTCAACTGCTTTTTTTGCTCCCGGTTCTATTACATCCAGAACAGGCAGTTTTGTGTTTTTTCTGATTGTTTCAAGGGCATAGGCCGACGCCGTATTGCAGGCGACCACGATTAATTTGACTCTTTGTTTGTGTAGAAAATTAAGAATTTGAAGTGAAAATTTTTCTACAACTTCCTTGGATTTGTTGCCATAAGGCACCCGGGCCGTGTCCCCGAAATATACCAGGGATTCATTCGGGAGTTGTTTAAATATTTCTTTTACAACTGTCAAGCCGCCTACACCCGAATCAAAAACTCCGACTGGAAGATGGTTGTTTACTTTCATTTTTCCTCTCTCACCGGTCCTACCGGTCAAGATTTTTTTTGTATATGTACTTTTTTATGCCCGCGTAAATAGAGTCGGCCATATCTTTCTGGAATTTTCTCGTACGTAATTTAATTTCCTCTTTCGGATTGGACAAAAAGGCGCATTCAATCAGTACCGCCGGCATTTGCGCGCCCCTTAAAACATAAAAACCGGCCTGCTTAATTCCGCGGTTATTTATTTTTATCCTGGACGTAACATCTTCGGTAATGTAAGAACAAAGCTCCGAAGACTCATTCATATATTCATTCATTACCATAGCCCAAAGGAGTGTTTGAATTTTTTCCTTTTTTACCGTGGGGTTTCCTTCAAGCTTTACAACAGCGTTTTCCCGCGCCACAACAGCGGATGCATCGGGGTCACTGGCGTTTTCTGAAAGGAAATATATTTCAAAACCCTGCTGCTTTTTTTTAGAATTTGAATTGCAATGTATGGAGACGAAAAAATTAGCGTTGTTTTCGTTGGCAATTTGTGTCCTGTCGACAAGAGGGATAAAAGTGTCGTCCTGGCGGGTAAGAATTATTTTATAACCGTCCCGGGAAAGTAATTTTGCAACTCCTTTTGCAATGGCCAGGTTTATGTCTTTTTCCCTGGAGTTGTTCGGGCCGACCGCCCCGGGATCGTCTCCGCCGTGGCCGGCGTCAACGACTATTGTAAGCGCTTTTGCGGGCATACCAGCCGCGGGAATGGTTTGTATCTTTTCTTCAGGTTTTGGGATAACAACTGCCGCTACGGGGACAGTGCTTCCCGCAATAGCAAGCCCTTCGGAACCGGATGTGCTCACTTCAACTCCGGGCGGTGAAATATTTAAGACAAGCCTCAAAGGATTTTCAAGATAGCTTGGTTTTATTTCAAGTTTGCCGTCGGTGAGTTTAAACCTGCACATAGCCTGGTTATGCGCATTAGAAATGGAAATATTTTTTATATGGTCGTTTTGGAAATAAAGTTTGTCGGTAACTGTTTTGCCGCGGAAAAATACAACCTGGTAGTCATTTTTCGCTTTTTTCTGGATATCGTAGGCCAGTTTTTCAGTCATTTCAAAATTGATCTGGGTAAAACCTTCAAAAGAATATACTCTGGGCGGGTAAACGTTGACCGCGCTTTCAAAACTTAGAATATTTTGTTCCGGGTCATATTCGACCCTGTGGCCGGAAGCTTCAGCGAATTTAATGCTCAGGAAAAAATCCAGGGGTATGTAAAGATCGCTTGAAACCATATATGTGGGAAACGGCAAGGTATATTTGTTTGAATCGATTAAAACGTCTTTTGATTTTAGATAAAATGTTATGTGGTGGGTGTTTAGGGTGAAAACAACTTTTCCGGAAATCTTATACCAGTTAATTCCGCCGGAACAGACATTGGAAATGTCTTTAAGCGAAAAATATTTTATATCGTTGTAAACCCTGATGCGATAAAAGCCTTTCAGGTCCCCGTTGGAAATGACCTGGATTTTTTCTGCCGGGAAAACCGGCAGCGCAA
Source organism: Elusimicrobiota bacterium (assembly GCA_018816525.1). NCBI lineage: Bacteria > Pseudomonadati > Elusimicrobiota > Elusimicrobiota bacterium. Next base: position 2,637 of record JAHIVV010000057.1, on the reverse strand, counting down.
AACAAAAAATAAGGGATATAAAGAGAATTTTTTTCACTAAGGAAGAATCCTTCGCTACGCTCAGGATGATTTGGCTGCGGAGGGGATCGAACCCACGGCGCGCGGCTTATGAAACCGCTGCTCTACCACTGAGCTACGCAGCCATTTTGAAATTATCCGTTTATTCTAACATTTTGGTTGAGAATTTTCAAGTTTTTCAGAAGTATTTCAGAAGGATTCCAGAAGGATTGTCAGTTAAGAATTAAAAGTGAACCGTTTTTCAGAACCGTTTTTCTGCCTTGAATTACTGCTCTGTTTATTGTATAAATAACACACCAGGAAAAGAATTTCTGAGCTATTGCTGTTTTTTATTGCGTTTAATGCGTATTGCGCGAATAAATTACCTGAGTTAAAAAACAGCTGGCTATGTGAATATTAAAAGGCTGGATTGTAGATAAAAGCGCTAATGCAAAATTCAGGATAATGTTTTTTTGGCCCTTCAGCGGAGAATACGATATAATAGACAAAGGAGACTAAATTATGCCGGCAAGAAATTCTCAAAACCCTACCAGAAAAGAAAACAGTTTCGACAAAAGTTATCACAGCGGAAACAAAACCGAAACGCGCAATTCAGGTACCAGCGGTATAGCAGGTATTTGCAGTTCGTGCCAAACCCCGGTTCCGTCAAAGCCCGGGTTCAGGCCTTCTTCGTTAAAATGCCCGAAATGCGGTAAGCCAATCTCAAAATAGACATATGTCGGGAGATTCAATGAAAAACAAATTTACCAAAAATCTATTTGTAATAGCTATATTTTTTTAAGCGCATTAAAACCGGTATTTTCCATGGATTCGCCAGTTACGCTTGAAGCCGTTGCCTAAAAATCAAATTGAATTGGACGGGTTAATGAGAGACTTTACTGAAGGAAGTATATTAAAACAACTTGTTTATTTCACTGTACCAATGCTATTGGCAAATTTATTGCAGGCCATGTACAGCGTGGTTGACGCTATCTGGGTTGGCAGGCTGATAGGACACCAGGCGTTTGCCGCGGTTTCCACGACCGTCCCTATGATATTTTTGCTTGTATCTGCGATAATAGGCCTTGCTATGGCTACAAATATTCTTGTAGGCCATGCTTTTGGGTCTAAGAATATGAAATATTTGTCGAAAGTACTTACAAATTCGTTCATCAGCACGGGCTTTCTTTGCATTTTTATTTCTGCACTTGGAATAATTTTCAGTAAACCATTATTAAGCCTGCTTAACACGCCGGATGAAATCAAACCCATGTCCAATATATTTTTAACGGTTACTCTGTCCGGTTTGATTTTTACTTTCATGTATAACTGGTTCAGCGGAGTTTTAAGAGGCTTGGGGGATGCAAAAACGCCGCTTTACCTTTTAATAGTGTCTACCACTTTGAATATAATTATCGTTCCCATTCTTATTATCGGCCCCGGGCCCATTCCGAAAATGGGCGTTGCCGGTTCCGCTTTAGGCACGATAATTTCCAACGCCATAATGATAGTTGTTTCTTACTTCCTTGTTTTAAGAAAACATGCTTTACTGAATATAAGGCAGTGGGATTTTACGATTGACTGGGCCATAATTAAAAAAATATTTACTATCGGTATTCCCATTTCACTTCAGATGATTGTAATAAGTTTGGCAGGTGTGCTCATGGTATCGCTGGTTAACGGGTTTGGCACGCTGGTTACCGCCGCTTACGGCATAGGAATGCAGCTGGATAATCTTGCCTTTATGCCGGTAATGGCAATAGGTATCAGCGTTTCTTCCATGGTAGCCCAAAACCTGGGCGCCTTGAAATTTGACAGGGTAAAAAGCATAATGAAATTATCTTTTGTTTTATCGTTTTTTTGTGCTGTTTTTTTCTTTACGTTAATTTATGGGTTTCCGCGTTTCATCGCGTCTATTTTTACAAAAGAGCCTGCTGTAATTATGCTTACAGTGCAATATACAAGAATTGTCAGTTTTTCCTATTTTCTTTTTTCGGGCATCGTGATTCTCCAGGGGGTTGTGAGAGGATCCGGAGACACGACAATAATGCTTATTTTTTCTATCATAACTATGATATTTGTGCGCCTTTTCCTTGCATATGCCCTTTCGAAATATACTTCTCTTAATGAAATCGGCCTCTGGCTGGCAATTCCCAGCAGCGCCTTTATAGGCTTGCTCCTGCATTACTGGTATTACAGAAGCGGCCGCTGGAAAAAAAGAATCGGCCCGCGCCACTAATATTTTTTTATGTTAGATGTGTTGACTGTGCTGGCAGTTTTTGTTATCATTAAATATCGAATTTAAGAAAAAAGGATGTAAATTATGAAAGTTGGAATTATCGGATTGGAATATGCAGGCAAAAAAAGCCTGTTTTCGCTTTTGACAGGCATAAAGAGGGACGGCTACCAGCAGTCCAAGGAAGAAATCGGCGTTGTTAATGTGCCCGACGAGCGCATAGAATACCTGGCAAAATTTTATAATACGGAAAAAAAGACTTATTCAAAAATAGAATTTTATTTACTTCCTTCGATCGAAAAAGGTTCCCAGGAAAAGTCTAAGGCGCTCCTGGAAGCAAAAGAAGTGGATATGTTCGCTATTGTTGTCAGGCAATTTACCGATGACAATGTTTTCCACCCGCT
>JAHIVV010000056.1 GCA_018816525.1 Elusimicrobiota bacterium | reverse complement strand
TGTCAAATGGAAAATTTGTTGGTCTGTCCGGAAATACCTGATTAAGTGGTAAACTTTCAGCCGGATAGGGTGGCAATTTTAAACCGGATTAGGTGGCAACTTTGAACCGGATAGGGTGGCAGGTTTGGCGCGGATTACACACCGAATTTCCAAAAACCAAATTTACCATTAAGATTAAACCCATTAAAGCTAAGAAGTATGTTGTTTTTGACATCACCCTGATTATACTTCTTAAAAAAGAAGTTTTCAATTGTAGAATTTATAGGAATTCCTGGATGAGTTGAAAAAAAGTTTCAAAAATGGTAAAGTGTTACCATTATGGAAAAAGAATTTTTGCAAAAAATTAAACGCGGGACGGTTGAAATAATTTCTGAGGAAGAGCTTTCAGCCAGACTTTCAAAGAAAAAACACCTGCGCATAAAACTTGGCGTTGACCCCACCTCTCCCGATCTCCACCTGGGGCATACGGTACTTCTTCGCAAACTAAGGCAATTCCAGGATTTTGGTCATACTGTAGTGTTTTTAATAGGCGATTTCACCGCGCAAATTGGAGACCCTTCAGGGCAGGACAAAACCAGACCTATAATGACTGAAGAAAAAATCCTTGAAAATGCAAAAACTTACCAGGAACAGGTTTTCAGAATCCTTGATAAAAATAAAACAGAAGTCAGGTTTAATAGCGAGTGGCTGAATGCACTCGGCGTAAAAGGTATTTTAAAACTTGCTTCAAAGTACACGGTTGCAAGAATGCTTGAAAGGGATGATTTTTCGCAAAGATTTAAGAATAATACGCCTATAACAACACTGGAATTCATGTACCCATTGCTTCAGGGCTATGACTCTGTTGCGCTAAAAGCAGATATTGAGTTGGGAGGAAACGACCAAAAATTCAATTTGCTTGTTGGCAGAGAGTTGCAGCGGGACGACGGCCAGGAAGCGCAGGTTGTAATGACTATGCCCCTATTGGTTGGCACTGACGGCGTTAAGAAAATGTCCAAATCATATAAAAATTATGTAGCTCTTAATGATACGCCAAAAGACATGTTCGGCAAGATCATGTCTATCCCGGATGATGTTATGGGTATTTACTATGAGTTGTTAACAGATGAAGACCTGGAAAATGTTAAACATGAAATTAAGGAAAAACCCAGGGACGCAAAAGTAAAACTTGCGCAAACAATTGTAAAGCAATATCACGGCGTTGAAGTGGCAAATGCGGTAAGACATGAATTTGAAAGTGTATTCTCAAAAAAGGAACTGCCAAAAGATATTCCTCAATTTGAAACAAAACAAAACCAATGGAAACCGGCGGATTTTTTAGTTGAATTTAAATTAGCGCCAAGCAAAAATGAAGCCAGGCGTTTGTTAAAACAGAATGCAATCGAGGTTTTTAGCGAAGGTTCAACTGAAGGGAGAATCATTGGTGAAAATGACAATATCGTTCTGACGAATATACCCACAATTGTACGTGCAGGCAAAAAGAATTTCTGTAAAGTTATCTATAAATAGAGAGCATGGAAAAACACAATTTCTCGCTCTCCGAGATATTTCCCATACACATAGGGGCATAGGCGGTTCAAAAATCTAAAATTGACAAACTCCTCCCCAGGGGTCGTCAGACAGTGTCAATTTCTTAACGATTTTTTCACCTAAATATCTCAATGTCGCTCAAAAATGTGTTTTTCCATTACTATAGTAAGCAGGAGGAATAATGGTAAATATCAAATTCGGGACCAGCGGGTGGAGGGCAATAATCGGCGATGAATTCACTTACGATAATGTAAAACTTGTCAGCCAGGCAATAGCTGATTACATAAACGGTCGGGGCTCCGCCAGCGAAAAACGGTCAGTGCTTGTCGGCTACGACCCCAGGTTTCTTTCTGAAGAATTTGCAAAACTTTCATCATGCGTATTGGCTGCAAACAATATAAAAGCTTTATATACCGTCAGGGATGTCCCCACCCCTCTTATTTCATACGAAATTATCAGAGGCAAACTTGCCGGAGGAATAAATTTCACCGCAAGCCACAACCCCCCTGAATATAACGGCTTGAAATTCTCGCCTGACTCGGGCGGGCCTGCCATGCCTGAAACAACAAAAGCTATAGAAGAGAGTTGTAAAATACTCCAAAATGACCGCTCTAAAATTAAAGAAATTTCCTGGGAAGAAGGTTTAAAGAAAAAACTCATCGAAGAGATTGACCCTAAACCGGTTTATATAAAAAGGATTAAGGAACTTGTTGACTTCAAGGCTGTCAAAAAAGCAAAACTCAAAGTCGGGATTGATTTACTTTACGGCGCCGCTAGAGGTTATTTAGACACTCTATTAAAGGAAACCGGCTGTAAATTGGAAGTTATTCATGATTACAGAGACCCCCTTTTTGGCGGAGGCAGGCCTGAACCGGATGCCCAACGGCTTGAAGGCCTTTCTAAAATTGTAACAAAGAACAAATTAAACCTGGGATTATCCTGTGATGGCGATGCTGACAGGTTTGGAATACTGGATTGCGACGGAACTTATATTACTCCCAATGAAGTAATAGCTTTATTGCTTTATAGTTTAGCCAAATCCCGCAACTGGAAGGGCATTGTTGCGCGCTCCTGCATGACAACCCATTTAATTGACGCTATAGCCAAGAAGTTCGGCATTGAAGTAAAAGAAACCCCGGTGGGATTCAAGTATATCGGCGATATTATGGTAAACCGCCCGAAGGAATTTATAATCGGCGGCGAGGAATCCGGCGGGCTTACTATAAGGGGCCATGTGCCTGAAAAAGACGGCATTCTTGCATGTTTATTAATGGCTGAAATGGCGGCCATTGAAAAAAAATCTTTCAAGAAAATATTCGCAGATATTGAGAAACTCGTGGGCAAATTCATCACCACAAGAAAAAACCTTACAGTTAAGCCGGAAATCATGACAAAGTTCAAAGACAGTATCCAGGCAAAAGCCCCAAAAGAATTTGCAGGGATAAAAGTAAAAGAACTTAACACCCTGGACGGTTTTAAATTTATTTTGGAGGACGGCTCCTGGGTGGGCATGCGCTTAAGCGGAACCGAGCCCCTGGTAAGATTATATTTTGAATCCAATTCACAGCAAAAAATTGAAACAATCCAAAAAGATACCGAAAAAATAATAGCCGCCTTATAATGGCCTTCAGATTAATTCAGTTTTCCCTATTCCTGATTCCCCTGGCCTTTTTCACCGGCACAAAAGACCACTTCCTTATTAAAGAAACCTTAACCCTGCTGTTTTTATTGGCAGGGACCGGGTTTTTCTTAACAGGCATTTTTGAAAAGAAATTAAAATTTAGTTTAAACACAGCGTCCATTGCAATTCTTGCGTTTTTGTTTGCTGAACTGCTTTCCATTTTTAATGCAAAATTCCCCGAACTCGCAGTAAATACCTTTTCATTGCACCTTTGTTTCTTTTTCGTTTACATATTTTCTTTAAGCCTGGATTCCAAACATACGGAAACTATTCTAAATACAATATTAATCACGGGACTTATCGCGGGGGGTTACGGAGTATTTCAACATTTTGGCTATGATTTTGTCAATTGGATATCCTCTTACACTGGACGGCCCTCGTCAAGTTTCGGCAATCCAAATTTTTTTGCCGGTTATATCATAATCTTGATTCCTATTGCCTTAACTTTCTTTTTTAAATCTATGGGTTTCAAAAAATATCTTTGGCTTATTCTTTTCGTTATCTTTACAATAGACCTCATTTTTAATAAAACCCGCGGTGCCTGGATAGCCTCTGCGGTTTCCCTGGTTTATTTACTTAGCGTTTTATTCATCAAAAACAAAAAACTGATTTTAACCGCAAGCATTATTGTCGTGTTATTAAGCGCTTTATTGGGGTTATACGAATTCACTAAATACCGGGGAATTAATCTTTATTCCCAATCTCCTTCGGTTGCCGAAAGATTATTCAAATGGCAGGCTGCTATTGAAATGATAAAGGAACATCCCTTTATCGGGACTGGCGCCGGTAATTTGAAAGTTAATTTCGCCCTATATCAGGCAAAAGTGAAAGAAAAAACGAATTTCAGGCTCAGGGGGACCAGCGAATCAAATGTTCATAACGAATTTTTACAGATTTTCGCTGAAACAGGAATACTTGGGCTTTTAAGTTTTCTGTTAATTTTTATTTTTTACTTTTTCACTTTGCTCAAAAAAGAAAACAATGACACTTTATCGCTGAGCGTTTCCGCGGGCGTATTGGCTTTCCTGGTTTTTTGTTTGACTAATTTCCCTTTAAGAATTATGCCTACAGCAATTACCCTGTTTGCGCTGATGGGGCTGAGTACTAATAATTTTCAGCCTAAGGCTGACCAGCCTAGGGCTGGGAAATTTGAAATAAATACAAACAAAAATACAAACTGGAGTATTAGGTCTGTTATTTTTATTATGTACTTTTTTGTTATTTGGAAATTTGCGATTACCCCGTTTATTGCTGATTCATACAGAAAAACTGCCGATGACGCTTCAAATATGAACGATTTAAACAAAGCGGTTAATTATTATGAGAAATCAATATCCATGGATAAAGCCCATTCGGAAAGAAGCGCTTTTGATTTGGGTGAAATTTACCGCAAAACAGGCAGAATTGATGATGCTA
>JAHIVV010000055.1 GCA_018816525.1 Elusimicrobiota bacterium | reverse complement strand
GTTAACACCATCAAAGCTTAAACCATTATTTATCTTTCCTGTTATCCAGGTAGCTCCTACGATTGTACCATCATTGCCATTGCCACTTTGATCATACAAAGTAGTCCCTGCACCTTCATCAAAATTCCAATATGCAACTAAACCATCTGAAGGAGTAATGATCCCTTCTTCAACTGCTACATGATAAGTAGTAAGAGGGGGACTTGAACGTCCGCCTATCGTGTATATCTTATTATTAGCGGTTACCACTGCAAGAGCATCTCTTGCTATCGAAATACTTGTTTCCGTTGACCAGGTATTGTTTACCGGATCATACACTTCTACATTATTACAATAACCAACAGCATTACATCCACCTATCACATATATCTTATTGCCTAGTACTGTTGCAGCGGAAAATAACCTTGCTGTTGGCATATTTGCTTTTGTTGCCCATGAATTCAATACAGGGTCATATTCTTCCACTACATTTGAATAGCTGGTATCCCAACCTCCGATAGCATAAATCTTGTTATTAACTACAGCTGCAGCAAGGCCATATCTTGCTGTTGGCATGTTTGTTTTAGTTACCCATGTATTTCCAACTGGATCAAATTCTTCCACAGTATTCAGCGCAGTGCCACCGCTATCACCGCCGATACAATAGATTTTATTATTTACTACCCCAGCCGCAAACGTGTTCCTTGCTGTAGTCATGTTTGCTTTATCTGACCATGAATCATAAGAAACATCATATTCTTCTACTTTCCTTTTAGTGGCAGGATCTCCGCCAATTACATAAATTTTGTTATTTACAATGCCAGAAACAGGAGCGACTCTGCTGGTTGGCATATCTGTTTTAGTTACCCATGTATTCGCAGAAGGATTAAATTCTTCAACTTTTGTGAAAATTACTGAGTCGCTGCTGCCGCCAATAGCATATATTTTGTTATTTACGGTTGACGCAACTAAATGGCATCTTCCCGTCGGCATATCAACTTTTGTTGACCAGACAAGATTGCTTGCTTCTAAAACAGGTGTTAAAGAAAAACAGAAAGCAATTGCAAAAAGTAAAATGTTTTTTTTCATATTAATTTCTCCGAGGTTATCCTTTTTTTTCAGTTACCGTTAACGGCATATTGAATTCTTTTAGTATTGTACCATCTGACTGTAAATGGGCATTTACACTCCAATTGCCCGGTTTCATTCCTTTAACATATAAGGAAATAACATTCTCACCTTTAACCAACTCACCCTGCCAATGAAAAGTTTTTTCTTTAGGTTTGCTTGCTAATGAAATACCATCAGGTAATTTCACGTTAAATACGATTGATTTTACATTTTCTTTTGAATAAAGATTAAACGTAAGCACGCCCATTTCATTTATCCTGATAGAATAGATGGCTTCATTGGGCTTTTTTATTGTTTTCTGGGAAACATACAAAACACCGCTTCCTATAAAGATACCCAGAAAAAACACACCAAAAACCATCTGCCACGTAAAACTTGTCCACAATGAAAATCTCCGGCTGTCTTGCCGGATTGATTCTGCCAATTTCGCATCCAATTGCGTTTGATAATACTGCGGCAATTGTTTTGGTTCCAGCGAGCTGACTAAACCAACAACCGTTTTCAGGTCAGCCAGCCTCTTACTGCAATTTAAACAACCTTTAAGATGTAAATCTACATCCTTCTTTAAACCCGGAGATAGCTGATTGTCAATGTAAGCTGATAAAAATTCTTCAATTTTTTTACAGTTCATTGTAGTTCACCTCTCCTTTCGCCTATATAGACGCATAAATCGCTAAAAAGTTCCCACATTTGTAAAAATTTTCCTTAACCGCTCTCTTCCACGGCTCACCCTTGAGCGGACCGTATTGATAGATACCTTGGTTATTTTTGATACTTCCTCGTAGGAAAGCCCCTGCATATCTGTAAGTATTATTGTCATTCGAAATTCATCCGGAAGCGATGTAACAGCATTTGATACTATATTTTCTCTTTGTTCTTTTTCAAGTATGTGGAGGGAGTCAATGGCCACTGCCTTTGTATCTAATTCATCGTTTAGGGGAAGTTCTTTCCTATAACTGTGCCTTCTGGTATAAATGTCTATAAATAAGTTCTTTAATATTTTGCAGCACCAGGTGTAAAAACTGCTATCCAAACGGAAAGTGGGGAGCTGTTTAAAAACCTTTATCCAGGCTTCCTGGGAAAGATCTGAAGCATCCTGCTCGTTTTTGGCAAGGTAATAAGCAAAATTGTAAATCTTTACCTGATATGCTTCTATTAAATCCTTAAAGGCCTCTACATCTCCGGTTTTTGCTCTTTCTATTAATTCGGTTTCTTGTATCATAATTTCGTCCTTCACCTAACAGACGCAAAAATCGCTAAAAAGTTCCCGGGATTTTTAAAAAAGTGGGAAGTTCCGTCTAAAAAATATTTTAAAATTATACATATTTACAGGCAAAAAAACAAATTTTGGAATTCCTCTTGACTTTTCATCAAAATCAATGTATAATACATTCAGAATATATTGAACGCTAAGAATACTACTTAATCTAATAAAAAAGGACCTATTTATGGACCAAAACCTAAAAAACATCACTGAAAGCTTTGTAGATTCTATGGGAAACCTGGGAGCTAGCTTAGGAATATCGAAAGTAGTCGCCCAACTGTATGCTTTGCTTTATTTGAGCCCTGAACCTTTATCTTTGGATGATATGTGCGAAGAGCTGAAAATAAGCAAAGGAAACGCATGTATGAATATCCGCTACCTTGAACAATGGCAGGCAGTTAAAAAAATATGGAAAAAAGGCTCAAGGAAAGACTACTACCAGGCTAACCCCGATATAGAAAAAATCATCCTTAGCCGCCTCAAAGAAGGGGTGAATAGGAGACTAACAGAATTCGTCAGGAATATAGAAAAAATAGAAGAAGTAATGCAGGCAAACGAAAATTCGGCTGAAAATAAAGCATTTGCCCAAAGCTATAAGAAGAAAATCCAGAAAATAAAAAACCTAAACAACCTGGTCAGTAAATTAGTAAAAATCGGAGGGACGTTCGTATTCTAATGGAAAACTCAAAGAAAAATGTATTAGTTGTCTATTCAACCGCTGATCCCCGCAGGGAAATAAAGAATGTAAATGCCATTTTACCGGCATCCGTTCTCTATGTTGCTACACCGGCAAGCAAAGAATACAATGTTAAAATTCTTGACACTCGGCTGGATTTAAACTGGAGAAATACAATAACCGGCCTGGCTAAAGAAGGAATTTACGCAGCCGGCTTAAGCTGTATGACCGGCTACCAGATACAATCCGCTTCAGAAGTAGCGCGCCATATTAGAAGCATAAACCCTTCTCTTCCTATAATATGGGGAGGCGTGCACCCTTCTTTAGTCCCGCAACAAACTCTGAAAAACGGCCTGGTTGACTTTGTTGTAATAGGCCTTGGTGAAGAAACTTTTCTGGAATTATTGAACAATTTGGACAAACCTGATAATTATCCCGATATAAAAGGCATAGGATTTAAAAGAAATGGAACTATCATAGTTAACCCCGAACGCGAATTCTTCGATTTGAATAAGTACCCTATACCAAATTACAGCCTCATCAACGTAAACGATTATCTAATCGACGGGAATATTCCTATCTTTACCAGCAGGGGCTGCCCTCACAGATGCAGTTTTTGTTACAATCTTGCTTTCAATCATAAAAAATACGCCGCAATTAAAACAGAGCATGTTATAAACCATATTGAATATTTGCTTAAAAATTACCCCGGTATCACAGCTATCAGTTTTGTTGATGACAATTTTTTTGTTAATAAAAAGCGGGTCACTGAAATATGCAATAAGCTGATTGAAAAGGGTATATTTTTAAAATTAAACAGCGGATGCAGGGCAGATTACCTGGATAATTTCAGCTTAGATTTCCTCAAATTGCTTAGAAAAACCGGTTTTACCGAAACTTACGTGGGTGTAGAATCCGGTTCAGAGAAAATATTGGATGATATTCACAAAGATATAAGCGTGGAACAGGTTTTGAGAATAAACAAGAAATTAAAAGAGGCGGGAATAATACCCAGGTTTGGTTTTATGGGCGGTTTCCCTGGAGAAACCATAGAGGACGTCAAAAAAACTCTTAGATTAATGGTAAATATATTAGAGGATAACCCTAATGCCTATGTTACCCAATTGATGCTGGCAACTCTTTCGCCCGGCACAGAGCTTTTTGAATCTGCAAAGAAGTTCGGATTTGTGCCTCCTCCTGTGTTAGAACAATATTTTGTTTTCAATTATGAGGCATGGGATGAAAGCCCGTACCCCTGGATTAAAGATGAATATAAGAAATTCGTAAAAGAAATGGCTTATATGGTAACCTGGATAGACGCAAAGGGCTTCTCCGGGAAAAACCCGCTGCATAAACTAATAAATCGGATTCTCGGCCGTATTGTGAGAAAACTGATAAAAAACAACAATTACCCTTTACTGATACTGCTAAGCAGGTTCATAAAAACTGTCGGGGGCAATAAATTAATTAAGGGCTTTTTGAAAAAAATTTTGAAGTTTCATATCAGCTAAAACAAAACCATGGATAATAAATCATCTAATTTTTACTCAAAAATATTGCTTTCTACCGGAAAATATATGGTATTAAAGAATATCTTCATGGTAGTAACGGGCCTGTTTGGAATATTTATTGTCCGCTTATTAGGCCCTTACGAATACGGCAGATATTCGCTGATTTGGCAGTTAATCGGCACTATTGGGCCGATTATTTCATTAGGCTGGATGATCACCCTGTCCAAGTTCATACCGGAAAGAACAAATTTCCAGGAAAAATCTATTCTTTATTCTCAAAGTGTTTCTTTGGTTACGATCCTTGGGGTTAGTTTAGGATTAATTTTCTTTTTTATCAGCACGCCCCTGGCAAAATATATTCCTGTTGAAATCCGCAGCATGAGGCTCATTTTTATCGTCTTTATTTTGCTCACGGCCTGGTTTAACATTTCCGAAGGAATGTTCAGAGGGCTGGGTAAATTCAACGGCTTCACTATAATTGACGGGCTCAGGAGCAACCTGGGAAATGCCCTTGCGATTATTTTAATTGTTTACGGGTTAAGGAATTATACTTCCATTCTTTTCAGTAACTGCTTGTTTTCACTAATTTTTATAATCGGGATAGGGCTTTACCTGAAGGATTACTTTCATTTTACATCACTAAAACTCGAGCCGGCTGTTGCAAAATTTGCAGGCACGATTCTCGCCGGCCAGGTTCTTTTTCTTTTAATGTCCAGCATTGATTTTATATTACTGAGGATCTTATTAAAAGACCCGTCTCAAATAGGTTTTTATACTGCCGGAATAAAAATACCTACCATGATACAATCAATGTTAATTACACCGCTGTCTATTCCTTTTTTGTATTATTTCTCGCACAATGACGGCCTTCAATCGCGGGAAAAAATATTTGAATTCGGCACGAAATATTTAGGGCTCGTTTTTGCTTTAATGGCGCTGTTTTTCTTCTCCTTTTCAAAAGAAACAATACTCATCCTTTTAGGAAAAGATTATGCTAATAGTATTCTTGTCCTGATGTTTTCATCTTTATCTCTCTTTACCCTGGGTTTTTCAACGCTCTTTAACCCGTATTTCAGTTCAATAAACAAGCCCTATGTCCCCTTATATGCTTCATGCATTACCTTTATATCGCTTTTTACATGCAACCTGCTGCTAATACCTCATTTCAAATCAATCGGCCCTGCGATCAGCACAATCATAAGCCACACGCTTCAGATTCTTACTCTATGTATTTTCCTGTCTAAAACCAAAATGCCATTCATAAAAAACTTCGGCCTAATAGCTTTTAATATGGCATTTTCAATACTTATCGGGGTCTTTGTTAACCGCTATTTAATTCTTCCTGTCTTTATTATCACAACATTCGCAACCCGCTTATTTACGTTCAAGGATATTGAAAACCTAAAGAAAATAATCAGAAGAAGGGAATAAAACATGCTCAATACAATAGTTGTACTTGCAATAGTTTTGTTAGTTGGAATAACATTAAGGTTTTACAGGCTCAAACAAAGGGGCTTACTGCATTTTGATGACGGCTTAAGGATGCTTGAAGTTGTATTCCTGCACGATTTATTCGATTTTCTTAAAAACAATAAGGCCGTTATTTTAGCTAAGAAAAAAATTGATATAAAATCTGTTTCTGATAACTTTAGAGGCCGTTTTTTATTTGATACTAACCCGCTGAATATTTTCATCTATTTTTTCAGCTCAAAAATCATAAACAATATCGAATATTCTGCATTATACGCAAATGCATTTTTAGGCATATTCGGAATTTTAGGTACGTATTTCACGGCCACCTTAATGTTTGGCAATCACTTTATAGGCCTGTTCTCTGCTTTGTTTATTGCGGTTTCCGGTTATCACCTTGTTTATTCAAGGTCAATTCATGCCGAGATTACCTGCGGGACCTTTTACATATGGGCAACTTACTTTTATATTTTAAGTTATAAAACCGGCGCCTTATTTTATTTACTTATATCCGGTTTCTTCATTGGCTTTGCATTTTGCTGCAATTCACGCCAATTTTACATGCCTTTATTCTTTATCTTTTGGGAAATCATGGCTGCTTTTAAGTTCTCATTTACCGCAGACCTGATTATAACGAGATTAATATTGCTTGCTTTGTCCATGACTGCGCCTTTATTTCTTATAGAAGAGGTTTTTGTGATTTTAAAGGAATTCAATTATCCGTACCCGACTTTTTTCAGGCAGCTCTTTTTCCGTACGGGTAATTTCAGCCTTCCTACTTTAAGATTTCCTTTCCTCAAAATGTATTTAGGCATTATCATTGAGTATGAAGGGGTCGTGATACCATTTTTTCTTCTGGCCGGGGCCGTTTTCCTGTTAAAAAATGTTTCCTTTGAAGCGGTAATCCTATTAACACAATTTCTTGTGCCGCTGTTATTTTGGAGCGGCAGGCCCGACATATCCAGGGAACAGGCAAACGCAATTGACGACGGAACCGGCGGTTACGCTTATGCTTTACCCAGGCTTATATCTTCCTCTCAATACTCCATGGCAATAATTTCTGCTTTTGGCCTGGTCACATTGCTTAATTTGTCCCAGGATGTAAAATTAATCTATATATTGTTCGCCGCCATTTTGATTATCAGAATTATCGGGTTACTTAAAATAATAGGCGTAAAATCCGGGTATAAACAAGCAGCCAAATTTATATTAGCTTCAAATAATCCAAAACATATAAGTTTTTGCTATCCCAACTCGGAATTTTTTACCAGCAAAGAAAATGCCTTAGATGTCAGCTATATAAAATCCGAGGAGGATTTTATAAAACTTTATAAAGAACAAAAAGTGAGATATGTCCTTTATTCTGACTTTTTATATGCAAATCTTTATAATTCAATAGCTGTAAAACCGCTTATTGACAAAATAATAATAGAAACCCAGCCTGTTTTTTCTATTGGGATGGGTATGGGAAACATAAAAGCAATCTACCTGGAGGAATATAACAGCCCCTGGGTAAAAATGTTTAAAGATGATAAGATTAAAATATATGATTTAAAGAATTATTTTGATAAAATACCTTAAGAGTCACAGGGAGAAATGAAATGTCAATCTTGGATAACGCTTATGTGCGCAACTTTGTCAGAAGGCTGGTCACGCTTCCATTAGAACCGGGCTATTATAACAGATATATTAAATTCATTAAGAGTGAATTACAATTATCGGATTCAGAATCACTGCTTGATATGGGCTGCGGAACGGGCAGGTTTTCGGGGGTTACTGATAATTACACCGGAATTGATGTTAATCCCCAGTTTACAGAATATGCCAAAAAAAAATACAACAAAAACTTCCTGCCCATGAGCGTCTCTAAATTGGATTTTAAAAATAAATCTTTCGATAAAACTGTTATTCTTGAAACGCTTCATCATGTTGGTGATGATACCTTCCTAAAGGCTTTAAAAGAAGCTAAAAGAGTCACAAGAAAATTGATACTTATTGCCGAACCCATCAAACAATCAAAACGCAACCTTTTAGGAAGGGCGCTTATTGCCAATGATATCGGAAAATTTGTAAGGCCTATTGAAGGATATTTAAACCTGATTTCAACCGAACTTAATGTAAAGGAATACAAATATTTCAGGGTAGGCGTTACTGAAAGAGTTTTAATCGTTTGTCCGATAAAATTATTAGACAAGCCTGAATAATTTTATCGATAGGGGGCTTTGTGCAGATTTTTCTTTCAATCATCATTCCTGCTTTTAACGAAGAAACAAAAATTCAAAAAGACCTCGAAAAACTCTTTGAATATTTTGATAAGCAGGCCTACAGCTTTGAAGTTATTGTCGTGAACGACGGCAGTGCCGATATGACCCTTGAAAAAGTAAAAGCTTTCGGCCAGAGCATATATAACCTTCAAATAATATCTTATGAAAAAAACCGCGGCAAAGGTTATGCTGTAAGACAGGGAGTAATGGCGGCTAAAGGCGAATATATATTCTTTGTAGATGCAGGTTATTGCGTGCCTTTCATCGAAATCGAAAAAGGCCTTAATCTGTTAAAAGAAGGAAATGACATAGCCCTCGGGTCCAGGCTTCTTAAAGAATCAAATATAGTTATTAAACAGCCGTTTTACCGCACTATAGCAGGAAGAACTTTTTCTTTTCTCGTTAAGTCCTTTATAGGGCTTAAAGGCATAAAAGACACGCAATGCGGATTCAAACTCTTCACAGGAAAATGCGCAAAAGCTGTATTTGCAAAACAAAAGATAGACGGATTTACTTTTGACGCAGAAGTACTTTTGATATCGAGGCGCGCAGGCTACAAAATAGCGGAATTTCCTATTCAATGGGCCTGCGACCTGGATTCAAAGATAAAACCGATGTCTCATACTTTAAAAATATTAGCTGAAATAATCAGAATAAGACTTACAAAACCGTGAATAATATGCAATTTTCTTTAGTTATACCTTTTTACAATGAGGAAAAAAACGCAGAAAGCGTCTGCCATGAGATAGTTGAAATTTTCAGCAGACATAATTTGAATTATGAGCTTATTGCCGTAAACAACGGCTCCCGGGATAAAACTGCTCAGCTCCTTGAACAATTAGCAGATAAGCATCCTGTGATAAAAATTGTTAATGTGGCAGTAAACCAAGGTTATGGCTATGGGGTATTACAGGGCTTAAAAACTGCCCAGGGCGATTATGTGGGTTATTCCGTAGGCGACGGCCAAATATCAGCGGAAGATGTTTATAAAGTATACAAAGAAGCAGCGGTAAATAATTTGGACTACTGCCAAGGGAAAAGGATTGGAAGAAAAGACTCTTTTTTGCGTACTTTAAATACAAAATTTTTTCATTTTATCTTTCATTTGCTTTACAACAATAATATTACGGACAACGGCAGTAATCCAAAGATACTGAAAAAAACCTGGTACGAAAAAATGAAACTTGTTTCAAAAGACTGGTTTTTGGACAGTGAAATAATTCTTAAAACATCTATTTTGAACGGTTCTATGAAAGAAATTCCAGTAACATTCATAAAGAGAAAAGAAGGAAAATCAAAAGTGAATATTTGGGGATCCTTAAAAACCCTGAAAAGCGTATTAATTTGGAAATTTAAGCTTATAGGACAGTCTAAATGAAAATATTGCTTGTTTTTCCTCCAATGCTGGGAGAAGAAAGATACGGCAAACTTGCAAGAGCAGGTTCTTACCTGCCTCCTCTTGGGCTGGCTTATCTCGCCGCTGTCTTAGAAAAGAAACATGAAGTAAAAATTGTGGACGGTGCGGCTTTAAACATCACCGTTGAAGATATCAAACAAACCCTTATTGATTGGAAACCGGATATTTTAGGCGTTACAGCCTATACGCCTACGTTTTACAGGGCCGTTGCCGCCTGCAAAATGGCAAAAGAAATAGACAAGAATATTTTAACAATTTTAGGAGGGCCTCACCCTTCCGCCTGCCCGGAAGATTCTATAAAAGATATGGCAGTTGATTTAGTCGTTGTAGGAGAAGGGGAAGAGGTAATTATTGAAATAATCGCAGCAATAGAGTCAAAAAGCGATTTTTCAAAAGTTAACGGCATTTTTTATAAAAAAGACGCCAAAATAATTTCAACACCTCCGCATGACAGAGTTAAAAACCTGGACGCGCTGCCTTTCCCTGCAAGGCACCTGCTGAACTGGGATTTGTACAAGCCTTCCGTGATGCATTATAAAAACCTGCCTGCCTTCTCAATTATGTGCGGGAGAGGATGCCCCTACAGGTGCACTTTTTGTTCCTGTTCAAAGGTATTCAAAACCAAAGTTACGCTAAGAACGCCTGAAAATATACTTGAAGAAATAAAGTTTTTGATTGATAAATACGGCGCAAAAGAAATAATGTTCTGGGATGATTCATTCGGCTTATATAAAAAATGGATGGATACAATGTGCAGCTATTTAAAACCATTGAATATCACCTGGTCCTGCTGGATGCGCGTAAATATGGTTGAACCAGAAATATTAAAAAAAATGAAGGACAGCGGGTGCTGGCACATATCCTACGGCATTGAATCGGGCAATCAAAAAGTTTTGGATACTATAAAAAAGGGCATAACCGTCGAACAGATAAAAAACGCTTTTAAATGGACCCATGAAGCAGGGCTGGAAGCGCGGGGAACATTTATTTTAGGCCTGCCAAACGATACCTGGGAAACAATGATGGATACCATCAATATTGCGATTGATATAAAGGCTGACTATGCCCAGTTCCAACTGCTCACACCGTATCCTGGGACGGAACTATGGGATGTTGCGGCGCAGTATGGTGATTTTTCAATAAAAGACCTTTCGAAGTACACGATTTGGTTCCCTGTGTTTATACCAAAGGGGTTAACCAAGGAACAGCTTGTGAAGGCCCACAAATTAGCTTACAAAAAGTTTTATTTTAGAACCAATTATATTCTGCAAAGTTTATCAAATATAAGAAATCTACAGGACATCAAACGCAATTTCATGGGAATCATGAGCCTGTTTGATTTTTTCTCTTAAACGGTCTATATGAAATATCATCGCGAAAACTATAACATATCCGAGATTTGCCCTTTATGGGCAGATTATCAGGTCGTGAAATTAATTGAGCCCGGTTCAAGTATTTTGGAAATTGGCTGTGCTACCGGGTACATAGGCAAATATCTAAAAGAAAAATTAAACTGCAAAATGTTTGCAGTTGAGATTGATAAAGAGGCCGCAAAAATAGCCTCTCCTTATTATGAAAAGATAATTATCGGAGATATTGAAGACGAAAATATTTTTCAACAGGTTTACGGGCAGTTTGATTATGTATTATGCATGAATGTTTTAGAACACTTAAAAAATCCCGAAGCTCTGTTGTTTAAATTGAAAAAAATTATAAAAAATAATGGGTTTCTTGTTGCAGCAATACCGAATATTGCCAATTGGACAATCAGATTAAAACTCTTAACCGGGAATTTTGACTACGAAAAAGGACTTTTTGGGACGGATCACGGCAAAGGCATAATGGACGAAACACATCTGAGGTTTTTTACATTAAAAACAATGAAAAGCCTATTTTCAAAAACCGGCTATGAAATAGTCCGCCAGTCTTTTGACCCCGACAAAGGTATTCCTAAATTCCATGGGCTTCTTTTGAGATTACCGCAAGGCTGGAAAATATTAAACTTTTTTTACAGCCTGAACCCAAAATTATTCGGGTTACAGTTTATATTTAAACTAAAGGCGTTATAAGGGGTTTATATGAAAAACTTTCTAAAAATTATGCGTGAAGTTATCTCTGCGATTGTTTATTCAATATCCTGTCTATTAAAAATGTTCAGGCATAGGTATTTCAAAGAGCTGTTTTATGCATTCAATGAAGGGTATTACCGCAGTAATTTCAAGAAGTTAGGCAAATGGGCCAGGATCGGACGTAATTTCCGGGCAAAAAACCCGGGGAATATCGAAATCGGGGATAATATCCTGGTTGAATCATCGGTAGTCTTTGAAAGCGGCAGAATAGGAAATGGAATAAAAATAGGTGACAATGTTCAAATAAGGCATCATTGTGTTTTTTTTACTGGAGACCATGCTTCTTCCCTGATAAGTATCGGCGGCGGTGTTTACATAAACGATCATTGCCGTTTTTATGGCGGCGGTGGAATACTGATCGGAAACAATGTTTTAATAGGGCCCAATGTAACAATTACTTCTTCACAACATGATTTCAGGTATAAGAATAAACTGATTATTGAACAGGAAAGCATACTTAAAAAAATAGTTATTGAAGACGATGTATGGCTCGGCGCAAACGTAGTAGTTTGTCCCGGTGCCCGGATTGGAAAAGGCTGTGTCATAGGCGCGGGGGCAGTAGTAGTTAAAGATATACCGCCCTATAGCGTAGCTGTAGGCATACCTGCCAAAGTAATAAAGGAAAGAAATTTAATAAATGAAAATTCTACTGGTTTATAACCATTTACCGTGGTCCTGCGGATATTTCATAAATAAGGCCCTGCTAAAAATGGGCCATAATGTTAAAACTTTTGATTTGACAAGGACGCCTTATTGGATCGATTTGCGTCATATTTTGCCGTTTTATGCCCCAAAAGGCATACCGGTTTCAGTGGCTTCAGTTTTAAAGACATTCAACGAAAGTTTTGATTTAATAATTGAATTTGACGGAACGGGCCAGTACCACCTTTCAGGTTATGACAAAACAGATATTCCTGCTCTTTATTGGGCCCTGGATGTTTATAGATCTGACAACAGAAAATTTCACCTGACTTTCATAAAAGATTTTTGCCATATATTCATCGCCCAGAATGATTACCTGGCTGAATATTCAAAATATAACCCTAATTGCACCTGGTTGACTTACGCCTGTGACCCGGAAATTCACAGAAAAATCAATACTAAAAAAATTTACGATATTGTTTTTATAGGGAGCACTGACCCCAAAGGGTACCCAGAAAGGGTAAAATTGCTTGAACGGCTGGGCAAAAAATTTAAACTGAATATTTTCAAAGGCGTTTACGGCGAAGCTATGGTTAAAATTTATAATCAGGCAAAAATAGTGTTTAATAAAACTGCTGGAAGCGAAATAAACATCCGCATTTTTGAAACCTTGGCTTGCGGCACTATGCTGCTCACAGATAAAATAACCAACGGCTTGCAGAATATTTTAAAAGATAAAATGCACCTGGTAATGTATGATGAAAACAACCTTGAAGAATTGGCTGCCTTCTATTTAAATAACAATGACAAAAGAGAACAAATCGCATTATCCGGTTACAATGAGGTAACCGCAAAACACACTTTTATTAACAGGGCACAGGAAATACTTTCAAAAATATCTAAAAACTAGAGAGGAGAATCGCATGATCCCGGTATTTAAGCCGTTTTATGACGGAAAAGAATTAGAAGCTCTAAAACCCATTTTTGAATCAGGATGGATCGGCCTTGGGCCCAAAACAAAGGAATTTGAGGATAAATTTGCTTCATTCATCGGAGTAAAACATGCAATAGGCGTAAATTCCTGCACTGCAGCGCTTCATCTTGCGCTTCTTTTGCTTGACCTGGAAGACGCTGAAGTAATTACTACTCCAATGACTTTTATTTCAACAAATCACGCAATACTTTATAATAAAGCCAAACCGGTATTTGCAGATATCGAACCTGACACATTAAACATTGACCCTGCCTGGATTGAAAAGTCTATAACGAAAAAAACAAAAGCAATCGTTGTTGTCCATTATGGCGGGCATGCGTGCCAAATGGACAAAATTATGGAAATAGCTAAAAAAAACAAACTTTATGTTGTAGAAGATGTGGCTCATGGCTGCGGCGGGTCTTTTGACAATAAAAAGTTAGGTTCTATAGGCGATTTAGGTTGTTTCAGTTTTCATGCTGTAAAAAACCTTGCAACCGGCGACGGCGGAATGATAACTTTAAATAACGACAAATGGGCTAAAAGACTGCAAGGCCTGCGCTGGCTCGGGATAGACAAGGATACCTGGAGCAGAAATGAAATTGACAAAAAATATTCCTGGTACTATACGGTCGAAGAGATTGGTTTCAAGTGCCATATGAATGACATAATGGCAGTACTGGGCCTGGTACAGCTTAGTAAACTTGAATGGTCAAACAAAAGAAGAAGGGAGATTTCTGAAACCTACAATAAAGAATTCTCAAAACTCTCCTGGCTTGAAACGCCGGTTCAAAAACCGAAGGTAGAAAGCGCAAATCATAACTATGTAGTCAAACTTGCTATGAACAAAAGAGATGCTTTCACCCAATATCTGGCAGAAAAGGGGATTTCAACAAGCGTCCATTATTTTCCTAACCATTTGTATGACATTTATAAACCATTTTACCGTAAATTACCTGTCGCTGAAAGCGTATGGAAAACAATTGTTACCCTGCCCTTTTATCCGGGCATGAGTGAAACCGACGTCAGCCTGGTAATAGATGCCGTAAAAACATTCAAGATATAATTATGGACCTGACAATATCAATAGTAAGTTACAATACAAAAATAAAACTTCAAGCCTGCTTGGAATCAATTTTCCAATATAAGGGTAAAAAAACATTTGAAGTTATAGTTGTTGATAACGCGTCTGAAGACGGCAGTATTGAAATGGTTAAAAGTTTCTTTCCTCAGACAGCATTGATTCTAAACAGCGCGAATTTATTTTTCAGCTGCGCGCATAACCAGGCGTTTAAACGCGCGAAAGGGAAATATGTGCTTATTCTTAATTCTGATACCCTTATTAAAAACAACACCTTTGACGAATGCCTGGATTATTTTGAAAATAACTCTGAAGCGGGAGCGCTTACCTGCAGGACAACAAACACGGACGGCTCTTTTCAGTTAAATTATTCCGAAGACTACAGGTATAAACTCGCCTTGCTGAACTATACTTTTTTGGGCAAAATATTCCCAAAAACAAAAAAAACATTTAATGACGAGTTTACCTATTTCAACGACCGGGGCGCCAGCATCAGGGAAGTTTGCGTAGCGGGGGATGCTAACCTTTGGATACGTAAAGAAATTGCTGAAAAAACAGGCTATTACGACGAAAGATTTAAATTGTATTATACCGAGAATGACATTTGCATCAATGTGCGCAAGCTGGGACACAAAATATACTTTATACCGTCAGGAAGCGTGGTTCACCATGTAAGGCAAAGCGTTGAGAAAGCCGGATTAAAAAAGATTTCACAAATTTATTATGAAGACACTATTGAATATTACAAAAAATATAACGGTTATTTCCCGGCGCTATTTTTGGCAGTCCTGATAAAAATAACAAATTTGCTGATTAAAATGCAAAAATTAAAAAATCAGAACATATTTTTTACATTTTTAAACCATCCAAACAACATTAAATGAAAGTCTTAGTACCGTTTTACCCTCATTATGCCTCAACAGAAAAAACCGATTATTTTAAAATTGCGGCTGCTATCACCAATGGGGAAATAGTAACAACTGACAAAAACAACTTTTTCCAGCTAATCCGAAAAGTATGGGGCCAAGACGTTCACGGCCACGGCAGGGGGTTTCCATTCCCGCAGATTGCCTGTTTTTTTACAAAGAAATCTGTCTATACCTTCCACAACAACTTTATAGGCCAGAAATGGCATGCGATAATACTGCGCCGGTTTATATTCAACCACTATGATAAAATCATAGTCCAAAGTGAATTTGCAAGGAAAAATTATATTGGCCAGGGCATAAAAACTGACAAGCTGGCTTTGATACCCTTACCCATCGATTACAAATATTATTCGCAAAACAAAGGTAACGGCAATGAATTTAAAAAAAGATTTAATATTGGCGTTGGTGAACAGTTTGCTTTCAGTATCGGAACAAGTTACCACAAAAATCCTGAAATAATCGTAGAAGCCTGTAAACTGGCTAATATCAAGCTTGTAATTGCAGGCTTCAAAGATAAAATGCAGGCAAAATCAGTTTATGGCGGTTTTAAAGTGGGAAAAGAAATAGCCGCTGACACAGATAATGTAATTTTTACCGGCCATTTAAGAGGGGCTGATTTTCTTTCCGCTTTTGATGCGGCCGCTATATATGTGAATTCATCCGATGAAGACGGCGAAGCAATGGGTTCGGCGGTTTTTGAGGCGGCATCAGCCGGCGTTGCTCTGTGCGTCCCGGATTATGGAACCTTTGATGCGTTTAAAGGGTCTGCTCTTTTTCATAAAAATCATGACGCCAAAGCATTAGCTGAAAACATTAAAAAATATATGGCTGATCCAAATTTAAGAAAAACCAATGGAGAAAAAGCACAGAAGATTGCCTCTAATTTTGATTATGATATTGTAAGAAAGCAATATGAGGATTTATACAAAGAGTTAGGAATAATTGGAGGGGCTGGATGAATATTCTATTTATTACCCATTCATTTCCATACCCCCTTGATGAGGGAATTAAACTGATGGCCTATAGCTTAATAAAAGAATTGTCAGCCCGGCATAAGGTCAATTTATTGAGCCTGATAGAAGATGAATCGGAAATAAAATATGTGCTTGAATTGAGAAAATATTGTTTTAAGGTAGAAACTGTTGTAAAAGTTTTGCCAAAATCGCCCATAAAAAGGGCATTGAACACATTCTTCCAAAAAGAGCCGTATAATATATTGCAGTTTTATTCGCTTGAATTTGAAAACAAATTAAAACAAATGTTAAATGAAGAAAAATACGACCTGCTTCATTTTAATTTTATGAATACTTCCTATTACAGGAATTTTACGCCTGATTCCATAGCATCAGTATTTTGCTCTTACGATGCCATGTCCATGCATTTTTACAGGAATATTTCGGGAGAAACCAATCTATTCAGAAAATATTATATCAGACAGCAATTTAAAAAGCTTTTGAATTATGAAAAAACAATGCTGCCGAAGTTTAATAAAACCGTTGTCGTGTCTCCTATTGACAGGGACTGGTTTCTCTCTCTGTTCGACAACGCTGAAAAAAAACCTGACGTTGCAGTTATTCCAATAGGAGTTGACCCGGAATATTTTAAACCTGTTTTTGTTGAAGATGATTACCCTTCCGTAATTTTCCGGGGAATAATGAATTTTTTGCCTAATACTGACGCAGCTCTTTATTTTTACAAGGATATACTTCCGCTCGT